>DASPOZ010000323.1:0-2569 GCA_035625755.1 Candidatus Sulfotelmatobacter sp. | reverse complement strand
CCCACTGGAAATCCCGTGACGTTCACGCTCACCGCAACTGGGTTAGGGGGCGGGGGGCTGGATCCGTCGATCTTCAATGACACGGCCGACAATTGCACTACAAACCCGGGGGATAACTGTATCTATAAGGCAGTGCACATTGCGGCTGACACGGGTCCTAATGGCCAGTCGCTTTGGGTGGGTTCACTTAACGCCGGACAAGTCGAAGTGCCGGAGGCAGGCACGGGCGTGCTAGTCGGCGCTGGCCTTCTTGCGGCGGCGATCACCTTCAGCAGGGGCAGGAGGCTTCGGGCCCTTCGAAATTAAAATTTGAGGGGACCGCTTTCGACCATTTACATCCAACCTGAGAATCCCGCTTTCCCTACCATTCGCGGTTAATTGATGGGCCCCGCCGGGGGTACGGCGGGGCCCTCCGTGCTTCGTGAGGCGCTCTCGCGTGCCCGGGGGGTGGAGGGCCGCCGCCTCCAGGGCCACGCCCAACCGTCCGGGCCCCCCACGCGCCCTGCGCGGGCGGGCCCAGGCCGGGGAGCCCTAGGGCCATGGGACATGGGCGGCAGCATGGGCTCGTAACTGCCCGCCCTTGCGCGACCTCGGGACGGGGCGCTGATTGCGGACCAGCAGGTGAGGGCGTATATTGCCGGGGTGGGTAGGGGGCCTGCTCGGGCCCGCTACCACTCCAGGGGGCAGCAGGGCTCACCGGGCCGGTCATTCCGCCTCCCCTGATTCATGTTCTTGCGCAGATAGGTCGCTTCTGGTATCTTCCGGTGCGCCCTGGGGGTCACTCTCAATCCGCGGGTCGGAGGCTTGGGCCCCCACGATTCACCATGTCCGCCGTTGGCCCCCGGGGCCGCCCACGTCCGGGTGCCGCGAGAGTGGCGAAACTGGCAGACGCGCTGGATTTAGGATCCAGTCCCGGCAACGGGTTGGGGGTTCGACTCCCCCCTCTCGCACCAGCCGCAAGCGTGCCGGCGCCGGGCCGGTGATGGGCGGCGCCGCCGCGGGCGAACACGCCGACGATCGATGCCGATGACGTTCACCCTGGAGACCCTGGATAGCTGCCGCCGTGCCCTCCGGGTGGAGGTGCCGCCGGAGCAACTGGCCCCCCGCATGGAGGCCGGCTTTCGGGAGCTGGGCCGCACCGTGCGGGTCCCCGGCTTCCGGCCGGGCAAGGTCCCGCGGGACGTGCTGGAGCGCCGCTTCAAGGAGCACGTGCGGGACGAGGTGCTTCGCCAGGCCATCCCGGAGCATTTCGCCGAGGCGATCCGCGAGGCCCGGGTGGACCCGGTGGGGCCTCCCACCGTGGACGAGGTCACCTGGAACGAGGGAGAGCCGCTCCGCTTCCGGGCCATCGTGGAGGTCCGCCCCACCCTCACCGTGAAGGACTACCTGGACGTGCCCCTGGCCCGCGAGAAGGTCCAGGTGGAGGATGCCGAGGTGGACAAGGCCCTGGAGGCCCTGCGGGAGGAGGCCGCCACCTACACCCCCATGGAGGGCTGGCCGGCCCTGCAGGACGATCTGGTGGTCATCGACCATGAGGGGACGATCCACGGCAAGCCCTTCAAGGGGGGCAGCGCCCAGAACGTCAACGTGATCCTGGGCACGGGCCGTTACCTGCCGGGGTTCGAGGAGCACCTGCGCGGCATGGCCAAGGGAGAGGCCAAGGCCTTCGAGGTGGACGTGCCGCCCGACTACCCGCGCAAGGACCTGGCCGGCCGCCGCGCCCACTTCCGCGTCACGGTCCGCGAGGTCAAGAAGAAGCGGGTCCCCGAGTTGAACGATGACCTGGCCAAGGAACTGGGCGAGGGGGACACCCTGGCCGACCTGCGGGAGAAGGTGCGGCAGCGCCTGGTGGCCCGCCGCACGCGGGACCAGGAGGCCGAGCTGAAGGGCCGGCTCATGGAGAAGATCGCGGAGGCCAACCCGGTGGAGCTCCCCGAGGGGATGGTGCGCCACGAGACCGAGCACATCCTCCAGGAACTGGCGCAGGCCCTCGGCCCCGGGCTGCGCCGTGCCGGCGCGTCGGACCTGGCCGCCCTCCAGCGCCAGGCCGAGGACGCGGGCCGCCGTCGCGTGCGCACCTCGATCCTGCTGGAGGCCATCGCCCGCCAGGAGGGCCTGACGGTGGGGGACGCCGAGGTGGAGGCCGAGGTGGCCCAGACGGCCGCCGCCCTGCGGCAGGATGCGGCGGCCCTGCGGCGGGCCCTGGAGGCCGACGGACGGCTGGAGTCCATCCGCGGCCGCCTGCTGGAGCGGAAGGCCCTGGACCTGGTGTGGGGCCGGGCCCGCATGACGGAGACGATGAACCTGGTGCAACTCGCCTAGCGGGCTGCTGAAAAAGGCCCAGGTCTCCATTGCGGAATGCGGAATCTTCACGCCGCCTTGCATCTGGACCTTATCGAGCAGCCCGCGGGGCGCATGCCTCAGCCGACTGGCGGGCCACGGGGCGGCTCGCCGGGAGCCGCTGGAAAGTTGAGGGGATGCCGGTGAACGCGCGAAACTATCTCGTCCCCATGGTGGTGGAGCAGACGAACCGGGGGGAGCGGGCCTACGACATCTTCTCGCGCCTCCT
>DASPOZ010000322.1:0-5704 GCA_035625755.1 Candidatus Sulfotelmatobacter sp. | reverse complement strand
ATTCCGCAATCCGCATTCCGCAATGGAGAGGTGGGCCTTTTTCAGCGGCCTGTTGGGCCTGCTGGCGGGATTACATGATGGGTCCCGGATACATCTGCGGGACCTCCACGGCCTCCGTGGTCACGGTACCGACGCCCGGGACGCCCCGCGCGACCTCCACCACCGTCTCCATCATGGCGGGGCTGAACACCACGCCCCGCAGGGAGACGACCCCGTCCTGCGCCGTCACCCCCATATCGATGTTCTTGGTCACGGCGTCCGCGGCCAGGGCGGCCCGCACCCGCGATGCCAGGCTCAGGTCCCGCACCTTCTGCAGCGATTCGGGGGTCGGCTGGTACCGCCGGCTGCGGGCCAGGAAGACGAGAAAGTCCACGTAGTCGGCCCACGATCCCCCGGCCGTGTTGCAGACGAAGTCGTAGTGCTCGGGAGACGTCCAGTCCACCCCGAACAGGTACTCCTGCCGCGCCGCCTGTTCCCGGTCGTAGGTGCGCACGCGGGCCGCGGCGGCGCGCTGGTCCAGCTTGTACTCCTCCATCACCCGCCGCACGCGGACCTCCACCGGGGCCATGATGCGCACCCGCAGGGCGTGGGAGACGCCCTGCAGGAGCAGCGGCCCGCCCCGGCCCACCATCACCACGTTCCCCTCCTCCGCGTGGGCGTAGAAGGCGGACTCGATGAAGACCACGAACCGGCGCTTCTCCTCATCGAAGCGCTCCCAGAAGGTGAGGCGCCGCTCGTCCACGTCCTCCAGCTTCTCCGCCGGCACGTGGTGGGCCTCGGCCGCCTTCAGGATGACCTCGCGGTCCACGTACCGGAACCCCAGTTCCTTGGCCACGGCGGCGCCGACGGCGGTGCCCCCGCTCCCCAGCTCCCGGGAGATCGCAACGATCGTCATGGCCGTTCCCCTCCTGCGCGGCACGGTCCGCGCGGACCACGCCCCCTGCCCCCCGATCCCCTCCCCGCGCCTCCCCCGCCCCCCACGGCCCGCGCGGCCGCCCTCAACTGGCCCACCCGCTCTTCAGCACCCTCCCGTCGCCGTCCAATTGGACGCGCACGCGAAACGGTGTCTGCCGCAAGGGGTATTGGAAGCGCAGATCGTACAGCTCCACCACCGGGCCGGCCCCGCCGTTGTGCACCTCCACCACGGGGAACCGCGCGAACCATCGGAAGAGGGCCACCAGGGGCGCCTCCTCTGCGGCCCGCAGCGGCCCGTCCAGCGCGACGGCGGGATAGCGGCGGGCAACCGAGGGGGCACCATCCCATAAGGAGAACAGGATCTGGTAGGAGGCCGGGGGCGTGGCGACCACCCCGTTCCAGGCAAAGGGAGAGCGGGGCATGGGAAACGCCGCCGTGGCGGTGGCTGGCCAACCCTGAACGGCGGCCAGGCGGTTCACCCGGGCGAGGGCGGCGGCGTGCAACACGCCGGTCAGGGCCAGGTAGGCGGCCAGGGCAGCCACCCCCGCCCGGGCCACGCGCGGGGCGCCGCGCCGCCAGGCCCAGGTCAGGACGAGGGCCGCCACCAGCATGCCCGAGAAGTACGGGTCGATGATGAAGAACCAGTCCAGGGAAAACCGATGCCAGCTCAGGGGGGCCAGGAGCATGGTGCCGAAGGGCGTCACCAGGTCCTCGAAGATGTGCATGCACACACCCAGCAGGGCCACCCCGAACAGGGGCGCGAAACGCCGCTCCCGGCTGAAGCAGAAACAGGCGGCGGCCACCAGGCCCGCAAGGGCCGGGGCCATGACGATCGAATGGGTGAGGCCCCGGTGGTGGGCGAGGTATACGGTGCGGCCCATCAGGCGCAGGGCGTAATCCACGTCGGGGGCTTCGGCGGCCACCGCCAGGGTCACCCCGGCGGCCGGCCCGAGGCGCTGGCGGAACCCGGCCTCCCCCACCAGGACGCCCGTCAGGGTGTGCGTGATCGGGTCCACCGCCCCTCACACCGACCGCGGATCACGGGATTCCGACAGCGCCAATACCATCCTACTATTCCGCAATCCGCATTCCGCAATGGATCAGGTCTTGGGCTTCAGCGCCACGTAGAAGAAGCTGTCGCCCCGCTTGATGAGGAGCACGTCGGGCAGCCCGGGGTCATCCCGGTGGATGGACCGCCGGTAGCCGTCCACGGATCTGACCGTTCTCCGGTTCACCTCGCGCACCAGGTCGCCCGGGCGGATCCCCGCCGTGGCCGCCGGGCCCCCCTTGGTCACCTCCGTGACCACGACGCCGTCCTCCTCCCCGGCCAGCTTGTACTTCTTGGCCAGCTCGGCATCCAGCTCCTCCACCTGGAGCCCCAGATCACGGCCGGGGACTCGGGGCGTCCCGCCGGCGCGCGACCCGCTCCCCGCCTCGCCCACCGTGGCCACCAGCGTCTCCTCGACGCCCGCCCTGAGGACGCGGAGCTCCACCTGCCTGCCCACCGGGGTCCGGCTGACGATCCGCTGCAGGGTCCGCACGTCCGGGATCTCCTGCCCGTCGATGCGCAGGATGACGTCCCCGCGCTTCACCCCGGCGGCCGCCGCCGGGAACCCCGGGAGGACGTTGTTCACCAGGGCCCCCTTGGGCTCCTTCAGATCGAAGGCCTTGGCCAGTTCCTCGCTCAGGGCCTGGATGCCGACCCCCAGGAAGCCCCACGCGATCTTGCCCTTCTCCCGGAGCTCAGGCAGGAGCGTCTTGGCCAGATTGATGGGGATGGCGAAGCCGACCTGCCGGTTGGGGATCACGGCGGTGACGATCCCCACCGCTTCGCCACGGCCGTTCACCAGGGGGCCGCCGCTATTGCCGGGATTGATGGCGGCGTCGGTCTGGATGAAGTCGTCGAACGGCCCCGAGGGGCGGAGGCCGGGCCCCTTCCGGCTCACGATGCCCATGGTGACCGTGTGGCCGAGCCCGAACGGATTCCCCACGGCCAACACCAATTCGCCCACCTCCAGCGCATCGGAATCCCCCAGGGGGATGGCCGGCAGATCCACGGGCGCGTCGATTTTGAGGAGGGCCAGGTCCGTCCGGCTGTCCTTGCCCAACACGCGGGCTGGAAATTTGCGCTGGTCCAGCAGGTGCACCTCCACCGCCTTGGCCTGCTCGATGACGTGGTTGTTGGTGAGGATGTAGCCCGACTTGTGGATGATGAAACCGGACCCCACCCGGGCCCCGTCCGGGGGCGCCTCGCCCTCGTCACGGGCGTCGCCGGAGATCCCGATCTGCACCACCGCGGGACGCAGGGCCTGCGCCAGCTTCACCAGGGCCCGGTTCACCCGCCCGACTTCGAGTTCCTCGCCGGCGCCGGAGGGCTCTGTCCAGAGCGACCCCTCGGCGGCGGCCGCGCGAGCCGGCGCCCACAGCACCGCCAGCGCCAGCAGCAGCGGGGCCAGGGCGCGCGCCCCGCGGACCCGCGCGCCGCGCGCCCCACCGTCCCGCCACATCGCCCGCCCCTCCATACAATCGTCCTCCCGATACCGGGGCCGCCCGGTCAATCCGGCGGCTTGCGCGAGCCCCATTCCGGCGCCTCCAGGAGCGCCCCCAGGAGGTCCCGCGGGCGCCCGCCGCGGGCCGTCACCAGGATCCGCCGCACGGTCTCGCCGGCCACGGCCAGCCGGATGTCCAGCCGTTCGCGGGGCAGCCATCCGCCCGCCCGATCGGCCCACTCCACGAGCGCCACGCCGCGGCCGCCCACCGCCTCATCCCAGCCCAGGCCCTGCACGGCATCCGGATGGTCGATCCGGTACAGGTCCAGGTGGAAGAGGCGGCAGCGGCCCTTGGGGTCTCCATATTCATGTACCAGGGCGAAGGTCGGGCTGGTGACCGCGTCCGGATCCATGCCCAGGCCGGCGGCCACGCCCTTGACGAAGATCGTCTTTCCCGCCCCCAGGCCTCCTTCGAGCGCCACCACGTCCCCCGCCGCCAGCCGCTCCCCCAGGGCCGCGCCCAGGGCGGCCGTGGCCTCGGGCGATTCCGACAGGAAGGTGGCGCTGGGTGGTGCCGGGCTCAGGACGGCTCCCGGATGAAGATCCTGGCCGCTCAAGGCGCGGCACCGCCGGCCCGCAGGGCCCGCAGGGCCGCCGGGGAGTGCTCCAGGAGGTCCCCGGCGATCAAGGCCTCCTGGCCCACCGCCCGCGCCGCCAGGTCGCCCGCCAGCCCGTGCAGGTACACCCCGGCCCGCACGGCCAGCCCGGGCTCCACGCCGCGGGCCAGCAGCCCGCCGATCATCCCGGTGAGCACGTCCCCGGTCCCCCCGCTGGCCATCCCCGGGTTCCCCGTGGGGTTGATGGCGAGGGAGCCTTTCGGGTCCGCCACCAGCGTCCGGGCCCCCTTCAGGACCAGGTGCACGCTGTGGGTGCGCGCCACGTCCTGCACCAGGGCCAGGCGGTCGCGCAGGATGGCGTCGCGGGATATCCCCAGCAGGCGGCTGGCCTCGCCCGGGTGCGGCGTGAGGACGCGCGGCGCGGGGGCGCGGGCCAGCAGGTCCATCCGGCCGGCGAAGGCGTTGAGACCGTCCGCATCCACCACCATGGGGAGCCGGACCTCCGTCGCCAACCGCCGGACCACCTCCACGGTCTCCTCCTGCGTCCCGAGGCCCGGCCCCAGGGCCACGGCCGTCTTCCCCTCCAGGAGTTCCCGTAGCCGGTCCAGGGCGCTCCGGGCCACGGTGCGTCGGGCCGTCTCCGGGAGCGGCTCCACCATCACCTCGCTGTGTCGGGCGGCCAGCGTATCGTGCAGGCCCGCCGGGGCCGCCAGCGTGACCAGACCCGCCCCCATCCGCAGTCCGGCCAGGGCGCACAGCGCCGCCGCCCCGCTCTTGCCGGCCGATCCGGCCACGACGAGCAGGTGGCCGTAGGTCCCCTTGTGGGCGTCCGCGTCCCGCGCCGGGAAGGCCGGGAGCACGTCGCAGGGCTCGAGGACGGACCGCATGAGCGCCGGGTCTTCCAGGAGCGCCCGCGGGGTCCCGATATCCACCACCCGCACCTCGCCCGCGAAGGCCGCGCCCGGATACAGGAGGAGGCTGGGCTTGGGCAGGGCCATGGTGCACGTCAGCGCGGCCCGCACGCAGGGGCCCGCCGGCCCAGGGGCATCGGCCCCCAAGCCCGAGGGCACGTCCACGGCGACCACGGGTTTTCCCGACCCATTCAGCAGGTCGATGGCCTCGGCCAGCAGGCCCTCGGGCGCCCCCGCAGCGCCGGTGCCCAGCAGGGCGTCCACCAGCAAACCGGCCCATGCGACCCCTTCGGCCAGCGCGGCGCGGTCGTCCCCGCCCAGGACCGGCCGAATGGGGATCCCCATCCGCGTCGCCATCTCGAAGTTCGACCGGGCATCGCCCCGGAGGTCTTCGCCGCGGGCGAAGAGGAAGGCCCGCACGGACGCCCCCCGGTTCACCAGATGCCGGGCGATGACGAAACCGTCCCCCCCGTTGTTCCCCTTCCCGCACAGGACGGCCACGGGGCCGCGGGCGAGGTGCGCGAAGGCCCGCTCCATCTCGCGGACCGTGCCGACGCCGGCGTGCTCCATGAGGAGCAATGAGGGGATGCCGTACTCGGCGGTGCACCGCCCATCGATTACCCGCATCTCCTCCGCCGTGACGACCCTCACCGGACCACTCCGGAATTTCCAATTGCCAATTTCCAATGGCCGATGGCGCAGACCGTTCCATCGGCACCGTCGAGCCCCGGGTGCGGACCCGAGGCATCCCGAGGATTGGAAATTGGAAATG
>DASPOZ010000321.1:0-26774 GCA_035625755.1 Candidatus Sulfotelmatobacter sp. | reverse complement strand
ATCGGGTGCCGGGTCACCCTCCGCCGGGCCCGCATGTACGAGTTCCTGGACCGCTTCCTCTCGGCGGCCCTGCCGCGGATCCGGGACTTTCGGGGGTTGTCCCCCAAATCCTTCGACGGCCGCGGGAACTACGCCCTGGGGGTGAAGGAGCAACTCATCTTCCCCGAGGTGACCTACGACAAGGTGGACATGGTGCGGGGCATGGACATCTGCATCGAGACGTCCGCCCGGACCGACGAGGAGGGCCGGGCCCTCATGGAGCACCTCGGGTTTCCGTTCCGCAAGTAGCCACGGCGGGGGCCCGTTGCGGGGGACGTAGATGGCCAAGAAATCGTTGATCCTCAAGAGCCAGCGACCGTCGAAGTTCAAGGTCCGCCAGTATCACCGCTGCGGCCTGTGCGGGCGGCCCCGGGGCTACCTGCGGGACTTCAAGATGTGCCGCATCTGTTTCCGTAACCTGGCGCTCCGGGGGGAGATCCCGGGCGTCGTCAAGGCCAGCTGGTAAGGCCGCGGCCCCGGGAGCCGACCGACCAATGATGACGGATCCCATCGCCGACATGCTGACCCGCATCCGGAACGCCAACCAGGCGCTCCTGGACCGGGTGGATATCCCGGGCTCGAGGCTGAAGGTGGAGATCGCCCGGCTGCTCCGGGATGAAGGGTTCATCCGCAGCTATCGTTGCCTCCAGGATCAGAAGCAGGGGATCCTGAGGGTCTACATGAAGTACGGACCCAACAACCTGCGGGTCGTCAAGGGGATCCGGCGCGTCAGCCGCCCCGGACTGCGGGTGTACACGAATGCGGCCAAGATCCCCCGCGTCCAGAGCGGCCTGGGAGTGGCGATCCTTTCCACATCGCAGGGGGTGATGACGGGGGAGGAGGCCCGCGCGCGCACGGTGGGCGGCGAGGTGCTGGCCTACGTCTGGTAAGCTGAGGACAGAGGACTGGGCGATGAGGGCCGAGGCGAGTTCTGCGGCTCAGTCCTCAGTCTTCGAACCTCAGTCCTGAGGGAAACATGTCGCGCGTCGGCAGGAAACCGATCCCGATCCCGGAGGGCGTGAAGGTCCGCGTGGCCGACGGGTCCGTCCAGGTGCAGGGCCCCAAGGGGGCCATCGCCTTCGCCCCGCACGCCGCCATCACGGTGGCGGTGGAGGGCGGGCAGGTGGTGTGTCGGCGCCCGTCGGACGAGCGATTCCACCGGGCCCTCCACGGCCTCACCCGCTCGCTGGTGGCCAACATGGTGGCGGGGGTGACCCGGGGGTTCGAGAAGCGCCTGGACCTCGTGGGCGTGGGGTACCGGGCGTCGGTCCAAGGCCAGAAGCTGACCATGAGTCTGGGGTTCTCGCATCCCATCGTCTTTCCCATCCCGCCGGACATCAAGATCGAGGTGAAGGACCAGACCCAGATCACGATCTCCGGGGTGGACAAGCAGAAGGTGGGCGCCATCGCCGCCACCCTGCGGGGGTTCCGCCCCCCGGAGCCGTACAAGGGGAAGGGGGTCCTGTACGCCGGCGAGGTGATCCGCCGCAAGGCGGGGAAGACCGGCGCCTAGCAGGCGGTTGAGAACGTCCCGGCGTCTCCGGCCCGCTGCCGGCCCTGCGGTAGGGGGCCTGGCGTTGGCGGGCTCGCGCGGCGCTGCGCGGTACGGCGCAGGACGCCCCGCCTTGGGCCGGGACCTTCTGAGGCAGCCGCCGGGGAAACGGGTTTTTCGGCGAGCCGTAAGGGCGGGGAGAGCAGCGTTATGGGGCGGCAGGCGAGCACGGTGCTGGGGCGCCAGCGCCGGCACACGCGAATCCGGAAGCTGGTGGTGGGGACGCCGGATCGCCCGCGGCTGGCGGTGTTCCGCAGCGCCCGCCACATTTACGCTCAAATCATCGATGATGCGGCCGGCCGCACGCTGGTGGCCGCCTCCAGCCTCTCGCCGGAGTTCAAGGCCCAGGGATTCAAGGGCAAGAAGGTGGACGCGGCCAAGCTGGTGGGCGCACTGGTGGCCGAGAAGGCCCTGGCGGCCCGCATCCAGCAGGTGGTGTTCGACCGGGGCGGGTACAAGTACCACGGCCGGGTGAAGGCCCTGGCCGCGGCGGCGCGGGACAAGGGGCTGCGGTTCTAGTCCGCCAGCGGCGGGCGAGTCCGGCCCCAATCGATCGGCGCCCTGTCGATCGGGCACTCGGTGCCAAGCGGGGGGAACGGTGGAACAGCGGATCAATCCCGAGGAACTCTCCCTGGCCGAGCGGGTCGTCCACATCAACCGGGTGGCCAAGGTGATGAAGGGAGGTCGGCGCTTCAGCTTCAGCGCCCTGGTCGTGGTGGGCGACCGGGCCGGCCATGTGGGCGTGGGCATGGGCAAGGCCAAGGAGGTGCCGGAGGCCATCCGCAAGGGGATCGAGGCGGCCAAGAAGCATCTCGTCCGCGTCCCCCTAGCGGGCGGTACGCTCCCACACCAGGTGCTGGGGGAGTTCGGCGCGGGGCGGGTGCTGCTGAAGCCGGCCTCGGAGGGGACCGGGATCGTGGCCGGCGGGGCGGCCCGGGCCCTGCTGGAGGCGGCAGGGGTGCGGGACGTGCTGGCGAAGTCCCTGGGGTCGGATAACCCCCACAACGTGGTCAAGGCGACCCTGGCGGGGTTGCAGGGCCTTCGGGCGGCCGAAGAGGTGGCCCGTGTCCGCGGCAAGCTGGCCGCGGCGGTTGGCGAGGCGGCGCCGGCGGCCGCGGCCCCGCCGTCTCCTGGCGCGGGCGTCGCCCCGGCCGAGCCGGGGGCCGCGTGATGGCGAAGGCGCTCAAGATCACCCTCCGGCGCAGCCCCATCGGGTGGACCCCGCGCCACCGGGAGATCCTTCGCGGCCTGGGGCTCCGGCGCATCGGGCAGACGGTCGTCCGGCCGGATCGGGCGGAGACCCGGGGCATGGTCACGAAGGTCGGCTACCTCCTGGACGTCGAGGAAGTGGACGCCGGCGCGGGTGGGGGGACGGCCGGGAAGGCCGCGGCAGCGCCAGGGACGGGAAGGGCATCTTCATGAAGCTGCACCTGCTCAAGCCTCCCGCGGGGGCGCGCAAGCGCCGCAAGATCGTGGGCCGCGGGCCCGGGTCGGGCCACGGGAAGACCGCGGGCAAGGGCGAGAAGGGCCAGAAGGCCCGCGCCGGGGGCGGCAGCCATCCCTGGTTCGAGGGGGGGCAGCTCCCGCTGCACCGCCGCGTGCCCAAGCGGGGGTTCACCAACATCTTCCGGAAGCGTTACGCCATCGTGAACGTCTCCGATCTGAACCGCTTCGAGGCGGGCACGGCGGTGACCCCGGGGGCCCTGCAGGCCGCCGGGCTCGTTCGCCAGACGGGGGAGGGCGTGAAGGTCCTGGGGGACGGCGAGCTGACCCGCCCCCTCGCCGTATCCGCGCAGAAGTTTTCGCGGGCGGCCGCTGAGAAGATCCGGGCGGCGGGAGGCACCGTCGAGGTCCTGGCCGGATGATCGAGCACATCAAGAACATCCTGCAGGTCCCGGAGCTGCGGCGGCGGATCCTCTTCACGGGGCTCCTCCTGATCGTCTACCGGGTGGGGGCCCACATCCCCACCCCCGGGGTGGACGCCACGGCCCTGGCGGCCTTCTTCTCCCAGGCGGGGGGCACCCTCTTCGGCCTGGCGGACCTGTTCTCGGGCGGGGCCCTGCGGCGTCTCAGTATCTTCGCCCTGGGCATCATGCCCTACATCAGCGCCTCCATCATCTTCCAGTTGCTGGCGGTGGTGATCCCCCAACTGGAGAAACTGCAGAAGGAGGGGGAGCAGGGCCGGAAGAAGATCAACCAGTACACCCGCTACGCCACGGTGGCCCTGGCGGCCATCCAGGCCCTCGGGATCGCCTTCGGCCTGGAGGGGATGCGCAGCCCCGGCGGCATGGCGGTGATCCCCCTGGGCGGGTGGTCCTTCCGTCTCCTGACCACCATCACCCTGACGGCCGGGACCATCTTCATCATGTGGGTGGGGGAGCAGATCACCGAGCGGGGCATCGGCAACGGGATCTCCCTCATCATCTTCGCCGGCATCGTGGTGCGGGCCCCGGAGGGGGTCGAGGGCCTCTTCCGGCTCGTCCGGGTCGGCGAGATGAACGCACTGGTGGTGCTGGCCCTCATGGTCCTGATGGTGGCCGTGACGGCGGGCGTGATCGTCATGACCCTGGCCCAGCGGCGTATCCCGGTGCAGTACGCCAAGCGGGTGGTGGGGCGGCGGGTGTACGGCGGCGCCAGCACCCACATCCCGCTGCGGGTGAACACGGCCGGGGTGATCCCGGTGATCTTCGCCTCGTCCATCATCGCGCTCCCGGCCACCCTCTCCCAGTTCGTGAAGCATCCCTGGGCCGGGACGGTGCGGGATGCCCTGGCCTTCGGGGGCCTCTGGTACACGATCCTGTACGCGGGCGGCATCATCTTCTTCACCTACTTCTACACGGCCATCGTGTTCACCCCGGCCGACGTGGCCGAGAACATGAAGAAGTACGGGGGGTTCATCCCCGGCATCCGCCCCGGGCAGAAGACGGCCGAGTTCATCGAGCGGGTGCTGGACCGGATCACCCTGGTGGGGGCGCTCTACCTGGCCGCCATCTCCCTGCTTCCGGAGATCCTCATCGTCCACATGAACGTCCCCTTCTACTTCGGCGGGACCTCGCTCCTCATCGTGGTGGGCGTGGCCCTGGACACGGTGCAGCAGATCGAGTCCCACCTGCTCATGCGGCACTACGAGGGGTTCCTGAAGAAGGGCCGCGTGCGGGGACGGCTGGGGTAGGCCATGCGGGTGATCCTGTTGGGCCCTCCGGGCGCGGGGAAGGGGACCCAGGCCCAGCGGCTCATGGAGCGGCTCGGCGTCCCCCAGATCTCCACGGGGGACATGCTGCGGCGGCACGTGGCCCAGGGCACGCCCCTGGGGCTCGACGCCAAGGGATACATGGACCGGGGGGCGCTGGTGCCGGACGCGGTCCTGGTGGGCATGATGCGCGAGCGCTTCCAGGAGCCGGATTGCGCCCGGGGCTACATCTTGGACGGGTTCCCGCGCACCCCGGCGCAGGCCGAGGCCCTGGACGGCATGCTCCGGGCGCTGGGATCGCGCCTGGACGCCGTGGTGAGCCTGGAGGTCCCGGAGGCCGTGCTGATCCGCCGCCTGGCCGGGCGCTGGACCTGCCGGGCGTGCGCGAGCATGTACCACGAGACGGACCGTCCGCCCCGGACGGCGGGCCGGTGTGACCGCTGCGGGGGCGAACTCTTCCAGCGCGATGACGACCGGGAGGAGACCATCCGGCGGCGGGTGCGGGTCTACCGGGAGCAGACCGAGCCCCTCATCGGCTATTACGAACGGGCCGGGCTGCTGCGCCGGGTGGAGGGGACGGGGACGACCGACGAGGTCTTCCACCGCATCTGCCGCGCCCTGGAGCCCGCCTCGGCGCGTTCCTGATGGTGATCCTCAAGGCGCCCTGGGAGATCGAGCGCATGCGGGTCAGCAACCGGATCGTGGCGCGGGCCCTGGAGGCCCTGGCCCAGGCGGTGAAGCCTGGCGTCACCACCCTGGAGCTGGACCGGATGGCGGAAGAGTTCCTGCGGCACGAGGGGGCGGTCCCGGCCTTCAAGGGGTACAAGGGCTACCCCTTCGCCCTCTGCGCCTCGGTGAACGAGGAGGTGGTCCACGGGATGCCCTCGGAGCGGGCCCTGGTGGAGGGGGACATCGTCAGCCTCGATATGGGGGCCGTGGTGGACGGCTACTACGGGGACGGTGCGGTCACCCTCCCCGTGGGGGCCGTCTCGCCGGCCGCCGAACGGCTGCTGCGCGTCACCCGTGAGGGCCTGGAGAGGGGTGTCCGGGCGGCCCGGCGGGGAGGGCGGCTGGGGGACATCTCCCACGCCGTGCAGACGCACGTGGAACGGCACGGCTACTCGGTGGTGCGGACCTTCGTGGGTCACGGGATCGGCCGGCAGCTCCACGAGGAGCCCCAAATCCCGAACTTCGGGCCGCCGGGGCGTGGGCCGGTGCTCCTGCCCGGGATGGTGCTGGCCATCGAGCCGATGGTGAACGCCGGCGGCCCGGAGGTGGAGATCCTGGCGGACCATTGGACCGCAGTGACCATGGACCGGTCCCTGTCGGCGCACTTCGAACACACCGTGGCCATCACGGAGGATGGGTCGGAGGTGCTCACGCGTGCGGGGTAAGCGGGGCGGAGCGGATCGGCCGAAGAAGGCGGAGTCGGCCAAGAAGGAAGACGCCATCGAGGTCGAGGGGACGGTGGTGGAGCCCCTGCCCAACGCCATGTTCCGGGTGGAACTGGAGAGCGGCCACCGCGTCCTGGCCCACGTCTCGGGAAAGATGCGGATGAACTTCATCCGGATCCTCCCGGGGGACAAGGTGACCGTGGAGCTGTCGCCCTACGACCTCACGCGCGGGCGGATCACCTACCGCTTCAAATGAGCATTGTGGATTGAAGAGTGAGGATTTGGGATTGAAGCGCCGAATCCAAAATCACAAGTCCTCCATCACAAATCGGGGTTGAGATGAAGGTCCGGGCATCGGTCAAGCCGATTTGCAACAAGTGCCGGGTCATCAAGCGCCGGGGCGTGATCCGGGTGGTGTGCGAGAACCCGAAACACAAGCAACGCCAAGGCTAGACGGAGAGGACCGAGGCACGAGGACTGAGGACTGAGGGACAGACCTGCTCAGTCCTCATCGCTCAGTCCCCGGTCCTGGGAGGGCGAGGGTGGCGCGGATTGCCGGCGTGGACCTGCCGCGGGATAAGCGGCTCGAGGTGGCCCTCACCTACATCTACGGCATCGGGCGGTCTTCCTCCCAGCGGATCCTCCGCGAGGCAGCGGTGGACCCCAGTGTGCGGGTGCGGGACCTCAGCGAGGACGACGTGACCCGCCTGCGGCGGGTCATCGAGGGTCAGTTCAAGGTGGAGGGGGATCTCAAGCGCGAACTCCAGATGAACATCCGGCGCCTCATGGACATCGGGTGCTGGCGGGGGCTGCGCCACCGCCGGGGCCTCCCCGTCCGGGGCCAGCGCACCCGAACCAACGCGCGCACGCGCAAGGGGCCGCGCCGCACGGTGGGGGCCAAGAAGGGCAAGACCAGCCCGACTGGGAAGGCCTAAGAGGAAAGGGGCACAAGGCATGGCCGACGAGCAGGAACAGGCGCAGGGCGGGGCGCAGCCCGGCACCCCACAGGGAGCGGCGGGGGAGGCCAAGGCCGGCCCGCCCGCGGGCGAGGCGAAGCCGAGCGCGGCCACTCCCGAGGCGAAGTCCGAGGCCGGAGGACGAGAGGCCCCGGCCCCCGCCGCCGAGGGCGCCAAGCGTCCCACCAAGGCCAAGGGCGGGAAGGGGGCCGGGCGGGGGGTCAGCACCGGCGTCGCCTCGATCCAGGCGACCTTCAATAACACCATCGTCACCATCACGGATACGGCCGGCAACGTCATCACCTGGGCCAGCGCCGGCTCCGTGGGGTTCAAAGGCTCGCGCAAGAGCACCCCCTTCGCCGCCCAGATGGCGGCGGAGAACGCCGCCCAGAAGGCCAAGGGGCAGGGGGTACGGCAGGTGAAGGTGTTCGTGAAAGGCCCGGGGGCGGGCCGGGAGGCGGCCATCCGATCGCTGCAGGCGGCCGGCCTGGAGATCACGGCCATCAAGGACGTGACGCCCATCCCGCATAACGGCTGCCGCCCCCCCAAGCGGCGGCGCGTCTAGGCCCGGGGGAGGACTCGAGGAGGGATCGTGGCACGATATCGGGATGCGGTGTGCAAGCTCTGTCGCCGGGAGGGGATGAAGCTGTTCCTGAAGGGCGACCGGTGCTACACCACCAAGTGCGCCATCGAGAAGAGGAATTACGCGCCGGGCGAGCACGGGCAACGGCGATCGAAACCCTCGGAGTACGGCCTGCAGCTCCGCGAGAAGCAGAAGATGAAGCGGATCTACGGCCTGCTGGAGACCCAATTCCGGAACTACTTCCGGCGGGCCTCCAGCCAGAAGGGGGTCACGGCGGATAACCTGATCCGCCTCCTGGAACTGCGCCTGGACAGCGTGGTCCAGCGGGTCGGTTTCGCTGCCTCCCGGGCCCAGGCGCGACTCCTGGTGCGGCATCGGCACTTTCTGGTCAACGGCCGCCGCGTGGACATCCCTTCCTACAGCCTGAAGGTCGGGGACGTGTTGGAGATCCACCCTCAGCATCGGGATTTATTGGTGTTCCAGGCCGCCCTGGAGTCGGCCAAGAAACGGCCGGCTCCCGGATGGCTCGAGCTGGATGTGGCCACCGGGAAGGCGACGGTGCGAAGCCTCCCGGGCCGGGAGGACCTGCCCGTTCCGGTGCAGGAACAGCTCATCGTGGCGCTGTATTCAAAGTAGGGGCCTGGGAGGTTCGCATGGTGCAGCGGTTTAAAGGATTCCAGCGGCCCAGCCGCCTGGAGTGCGAACTCGAGAGCCTCACCAGCACGTACGGCAAGTTCGTGGCCGAGCCGCTGGAGCGGGGCTTCGGCCTGACGTTGGGCAACGCGTTGCGGCGTGTTCTCCTGTCGTCCATCGAGGGGGCGGCCGTCAGCAGCGTGCGCCTGCCCGGCGTGCTGCACGAGTTCTCCACCATCCCCGGCGTCCGCGAGGACGTCACGGATGTCATCCTGAACCTCAAGCAGCTCCGCCTCAAGCTGAACGTGGAGGGTCCCAAGACCCTCAGTCTCAAGGCGGGGGGCGAGGGGGAGGTCCGGGCGTCCCAGATCACGCCCGACCCGGATGTGGAGGTCCTGACGCCGGACCTCTACATCTGTTCCTTGGGCCGGGACGCCAAGCTGGAGATGGAGCTGGAGGTGCGCCACGGGCGCGGCTACGTCCCCGCCGAGCGGAACAAGCGGGAGGGGATGCCGGTGGATACCCTGGCGGTGGACTCCATCTTCTCCCCCATCCGGAAGGTGAACTTCCAGGTGGAGGACACCCGGGTGGGGCAGGCCACCGACTACAACAAGCTCATCCTGGAGGTGTGGACCGACGGGAGCGTGCTCCCCCAGGATGCCGTGGCCTACGCGGCCAAGATCCTCAAGGACCACCTGGTCATCTTCATCAACTTCGAGGAGGAGCCGGAGACGGTGGAGGAGGCCGAGGACAAGGACCGCTCCGCCCTCCTGGAGAACCTCAACCGGGGCGTAGACGAGCTGGAGCTCTCGGTGCGCTCGGCCAACTGCCTGAAGAACTCCAGCATCCGCTACATCTACGAGCTCGTGCAGAAGACCGAGGCCGAGATGCTGAAGACCAAGAACTTCGGCCGGAAGTCCCTCAACGAGATCAAAGAGATCCTGGCCGGCATGGGGCTCAGCCTGGGGATGAAGCTGGACGGCATCCCCCTGGGCGAAGGGGCCCGCAAGCGGGAGAAGGCCGCCCGCAGCTAACACCAATGCTGGACCCTGGACGCCCCCCGCTGGACGCTGCGGGGACGGGCCGCAGCGTTCAGCCTCTGGCGTCACGCGTCTAGCCGGATGCTGAAAAACCCACTTTTCCGCAGGCTGCTCAAAAAGGTCCAGATGCAAGGCGGCACGCGAGGCGAGGCGCGAGGCGTACTTGGTCCGTACGTCGCAGCGCCGCGCGAGCGCGCCAACGCCGCAGATGGGCCTTTTTCAGCAGCCTGCTAGCCGGAGAGACCGATGCGCCACCGACGCGCCGGGCGGAAGCTGGGCCGCACCTCGGCCCATCGCGAGGCCCTCCTCCGCAACCTCACCTCGTCGCTGCTGCTGTACGAAAAGATCATCACCACCCAGGCCAAGGCCAAGGAGATGCGGCGGGTGGCGGAGCGGATGATCACCCTGGCCAAGCGGCAGGGGCTGCATGCCCGGCGCCAGGCGGCCACCGTGGTGCAGGATCCGCGGGTCCTCCAGAAGCTGTTCGATCGGCTGGGCGCCCGCTACCGGGACCGCAACGGCGGCTACACGCGCATCACCAGGCTGGCCTACCGGGCCGGGGACGGTGCGCCCCTCGTCGCCATCGAGCTCGTCGGGGCGGAGGTGCAGGCCGGGGGGAGGGCGGCCGGGGAGCGCAGGCCCGCCCGCAAGGCGGAGGGCGGGGTGGGGAAGAAGCCGGCCGGCGCCGGCGCCCCGGCCCGTGCCGAGGGGGCGGCCGGCTGATCACGGGGACGCGCGCCCCCGCGAGAGGCCCCCCGCGCGGGCGGGGGGCCGTCGTGTTTGTGGGGGCGGGGGGACGGGTGCCATGGCGACCTACCGGATCGCGGTGATCCCCGGGGACGGCGTCGGGGTGGAGGTGGTGGCCGAGGGGATCAAGGTCCTCGAGGCCGTGGCCAAGGGCGTGCCGGGCTGCGGGTTCCGGTTCACCTCCCTGGGATGGGGGACCGAGTTCTATCTGAAGCACGGCCACATGATGCCCCCGGACGGGCTCCGGACGCTCCAGGAGTCGGACGCCATCTACCTGGGAGCCATCGGCGATCCCCGCCTCCCGGACCATCTCACCCTGGACGGCCTGCTCCTCCCCATCCGCCGCGGGTTCGACCAGTACGTGTGCCTGCGTCCCGCCGTCCTGTACGCCGGCGTGGCGAGCCCCCTGGCGGGAAAGACCCCCGGCTGCATCGATCTGGTGGTGGTCCGCGAGAACACCGAGGGCGAGTACGCCCAGGCCGGGGGGCGCCTCTACCGGGGGCAGCCGAACGAGGTTGCCATCCAGACGGCCATCTACACGCGCGCCGGGTGCGACCGCGTGATGCGCTTCGCCTTCGACCTGGCGCGCCGGCGGCGCCGGAAGGTCACCTCCGTGACCAAGTCCAACGCCCAGGGCTACGGCATGGTGATGTGGGATGAGGTCTTCCGGGACGCGGCGCGCGACTATCCGGACGTGGCCACCGATTCCGTGCTGGTGGACGCCGCCTGCATGGCCATGGTGCTCCGGCCCGAGCGGTTCGATGTGGTGGTGGCCAGCAACCTGTTCGGGGACATCCTGACCGATCTGTCGGCCGCCGTCGTGGGCAGCCCCGGCCTGGCCGCCAGCGCCAACCTGAACCCGCCCCGCCGGTTCCCCTCCATGTTCGAACCGGTCCACGGCTCCGCCCCGGACATCGCGGGGCAGGGGATCGCCAACCCCGTGGCCGCCATCCTGAGTGCCGCCATGATGCTGGAGTTCCTGGGGGAGGCCCAGGCGGCCGCGCGGGTGCAGGCGGCCGTGGCCCGCGTGCTGCAGAATGGCCGGGCGCGCACGCCGGACCTGGGGGGCCGCGCCCGCACGGCCGAGGTGGGCGATGCGGTGGTGGCCGCCCTGGCCGACGCCGGCTGAGGGGGCGCCAGGCCGCCGCCTTCCGCGCCTGCGCGCGGCGCTGCGGGTGGAGGCCGTCCTGGCGGTCGCGCTGGCCCTCCTCACCGCCGCGGTCTATCTGGCCGGCCTCTTCGAGCGCCTGGAGCTCATCGCCATCGATCACCGGTATCGGGCGTTTCCCGCCATCGTCCGCCCCGACATCCTGCTGGTCCTCTTCGAT
The DNA here is from genome assembly GCA_035625755.1 of Candidatus Sulfotelmatobacter sp. Taxonomy (GTDB): domain Bacteria; phylum Methylomirabilota; class Methylomirabilia; order Methylomirabilales; family DASPOZ01; genus DASPOZ01. The sequence goes on along the minus strand of DASPOZ010000321.1, from coordinate 15,312 downwards.
TCCGTCAGCGTGAAGCGGCTGGGCCAGTGGCCCTGGCCCCGCGGCGACCACGGCCGCCTCATCGGTGCCGTCAGCGCCGCCGGCGCCCGCGCCATCGGATACGACGTCGAGTTCGGGAAGCCTCGGGATCCGGTGGAGGACGCCCGCCTGGCCGCCGCGGTGGCCGAGGCGCGCAACGTGGTGCTGCCCGTGTTCCGCGATTATAAGCCGCTCCCCGGCGGGGGCGAGATGTACGCGGGGACCCTCGTGATGCCGGAGCTGCGGCGCGCCGGCGCGGCGGCGGGCACCATCACGATCCCTGAGGACGCGGGGGGCGGCATCCGCCGCGCCCCGCTGGCGGAGGAGGTAGGGGGCGAACCCTACTGGAGCTTTTCGGTAGAGGTGGTGCGGCGGGCCGAAGGCCTGCCGCCCGACCAAGTCCGTTGGGCGGGCTCGGGACGCCTCCTGCTGGGCCGGCGAACGATCCGCGGCGACCGGCACCAGATGGTCTACATCGATTACGCGGGCGGTCGCGGCACCTTCCCCAGCGTCTCGGCGGTGGATGTCTTGGAGGGTCGCGTCCCCCCCGGGGAGATGCGCGGCAAGGTGGTCCTGATAGGGGCCACGGCCATCGAGCTGCAGGACCTGCACCCCTCCCCTTTCCCCGGGGTCATGCCCGGCGTGGAGATCCAGGCGAACCTGGTGAACGGGTTCCTGCGCGGCGTGGCGGCCCGGCGGCTGCCCCCCTGGGTCACCCTCATCGGGCTGGCCATCCTGGCCGGCGCATGGCCCCCGCTGGCTGCGCGCGTGGCCCGGGGGCCGGCGCGGATCACCACCCGTGCCCTCCGCCTGGCAGCCGCCTCCGGGGCCTCCGTGGCCGCCCTGGCCGTCGCCACCGCCGTCCTCTTCTGGCAGTGGCGCATCTTCCTGGACGTGGTCCCGCTCATGGCGGCCGCCGCGGGGATGGGCGCGGCGGCCGTAGTGGCGGAGGCGGTCCGCACCGGGCGCCGCGCCGCGATCTCCACGATGACCCTGGTTTCGGCGCGCTCGAGCGCGGCGACGTCGCCCCTGGACCAGGCGGTGGACCTTCTCTTCGCCGCCCTGCGGGATGGGATGCAGGTGGAGGCCCTGGCCCTCGACCTCGGGCGCGGGGACCGCGCGCGGGACGTGGCCCGCATCACCCGGGCGGTGGGGACGGCCGCGCTCAGCCAGGAGTCCCGGGCCTGCCGCGAGTGGGCCTACAAGGCCCTCACCAGCGGGGAGGGCATCCTGGTGGCGCACCTGGGCGAGGCCTTCGAGGCCCCTGCGCCCGGCGTTCCGCCGGTGTCCGCCGCGGGCAGCACCTTCGTCCCCCTCCTCGTCGGGGGGCGGGCCATCGGCGTCCTGCACGCCCACCGGACCTCGGCCCCCTTCGAACCCGACGACCTGCGCGTGATGGCCGCCCTGGGCCAGCAACTGGCCCTCACGGTGCAGAACCTGGACCTCATGCAGGACCTGCGGGAACTCCACCTGGGCACCATGGCGGCGCTGGCCGATGCCGTGGAGGCCCGCGACGCCTACACGGGAGGCCACTGCAAGCGCGTCTCGGACTACGCGGTGCGCCTGGCACGGGCGGCCGGCCTCGCCGACGCCGAGGTGGAAGAGATCCGCTTCGGGGCCCTCATCCACGACATCGGGAAGATCGGCATCTCCGACGGGATCCTGGGAAAGGTCACGAAGCTCACGGAGGAGGAATGGCGCCACATGCAGTCCCACACCCTCATCGGCGAGCGGATCGTGACCCAGCTCCCCGTGTCCCAGACCGTGCGCGACATCATCGCCTACCACCACGAGCGCTACAACGGAACGGGCTATCCCCAGGGGCTCCGCGGGGAGGCCATCCCGATGCCGGCCCGGATCGTTGCCGTGGCGGACGTGTTCGAGGCGATCAGCAGCGGCCGCGTGTACCGCGCGGCGCGTGCGGCCGAGGAGGCGTTGGCGGAGCTCCGCAAGGCCGCCGCCGGCCAGCTGGACCCGCGTCTCGTCGAGATCTTCCTCGGCATCGTGGAGGCGGGAGGCGGCGGGGAAGGGCCGCCGCCGGGCCCACCGGCCGGCACCCCCGCGCCCCAGCCGCCGGACCCCGCGGTGCGGGACCACCTCCCGCCGCGCCCCGCACCCTGAGTCCCTGCCTCGGGAAGCGTTGAACCCTCCGCAGGGTCCGGCCGAGCGGGCCGGAGGCGTTCCCCGGCCGAGGAATTTTCCCTTGCCAGGGCCGCGGACGCTGTGCTAGGAACACCTTGCTTCCGCCGCCGCGGGAGACCGCGGCCGCGGCATCATCCCATCACCCGAGGGGCGCGATGAGAGCGGAGATCGCCAAGATCCGTAACGTCGGGCTCGCCGGCCACGGGAGCGGCGGGAAGACGACCCTGGCCGAGGCCCTCCTGTTCGCCGCCGGCGCCACCAACCGCCTGGGGCGCGTGGAGGACGGGACCACCGTCCTGGATTACGACGAGGACGAGATCAAGCGCAAGATCACCATCAGCACCGCCATGGCGTTCCTCGAGTGGAAGGGCCACAAGGTGAACCTCCTGGACACGCCCGGGTTCGGCAACTTCCTGGCCGATACCAAGATCTGCCTGCGGGTGGTGGACACCACGGTGATCGTGGTGCCGGCCCCCAACGGCGTGCAGGTGCAGACGGACAAGGTGTGGAGCTACGCCACCGAGTACGGCCAGGGCCGGATCATCTTCTTGAGCAAGATGGACCGCGAGCGGGCCGACTTCGCGCGGGCCGTGGAGGACGTGCGCAAGAACCTGAGCCCCAAGGCGGTGCCGGTGCAGCTGCCCCTCGGCAAGGAGGCCGCGTTCGCCGGCGTGGTGGACCTGCTCCGCTCGCGGGCGATCCGCTACCCGGCCGATGGGTCGGGCCGGGGCAAGGAGGAGGACATCCCGGCGGGCCTGGCGGACGAGGCCGCCGCGGCGCGGGCGGCCCTCCTGGAGGCCATCGCCGAGGCGGACGACCAGCTGCTGGAGAAGTATCTGGAGTCGGGGGAGCTCAGTGAGGCCGAGGCGCGGGCCGGGCTGCGGAGGGGCGTGGCGTCCGGCGCGCTGGTGCCGATCCTCTGCGGCGCGCCCGCCCGTAACATGGCCGTGCAGCCGCTGCTGGATTTCCTGGTGGAGGCCTGCCCCTCGCCGGCGGACCTGCCGCCGCCCCAGGCCACGGACGCGAGGGGGCAGGTGGCCCCCTGCGCGCCGCGGGACGACGCCCCGCTGGCGGCCCAGGTCTTCAAGACCGTGGCCGATCCCTTCGCCGGAAAGGTCACCATGTTCCGGGTGTACAGCGGCACCTTCCGTTCCGATGCCACGGCGCTGAACAGCACCAGGGGCGTGAGGGAGCGCATCGGCCAGGTGGTCCTGCTCCGGGGCAAGACGCAGACGCCGGTGGAGGCCGTGGGCGCCGGCGACCTGGGGGCGGTGGTCAAGCTGAAAGAGACCATGACCGGCGATTCCCTGACGGAGGAGAAGGCGGGGCTCAAACTGCCCCCCATCCCGTTCCCGAACCCCGTCATCACCTTCGCCATCGAGCCCAAGGCCAAGGGCGACGAGGACAAGATGGGGGTCGGCCTCAGCCGCCTGCGCGAGGAGGATCCGACGATCCAGGTCCGCTACGACCCCCAGACCCGGGAGACCGTGGTTTCCGGGATGGGCAAGGCCCATCTGGAGGTGGTGGTGGAGCGCCTGCGGCGCAAGTTCGGCGTGGACGTGGTCCTCAAGACCCCGCGGGTCCCCTACAAGGAGACCATCAAGGCCCGCGTGCGGGAGGTGCAGGGGCGCCACAAGAAGCAGACGGGGGGCCGCGGCCAGTTCGGCGACTGCTGGATCCACCTGGAGCCGCTGCCCCGCGGGGGCGGCTTCGAGTTCGTGAACGAGGTCGTGGGCGGGGCCATCCCCCGCAACTTCGTTCCCGCCGTGGAGAAGGGCATCGTGGAGACCATGGAGCGGGGCGTCCTGGCGGGCAACGCCGTGGTGGACGTCAGGGTCACCCTGTACGACGGCTCCACCCACCCGGTGGACTCCTCGGAGCTGGCCTTCAAGCTGGCCGGGCGGCTGGCCTTCCGGAAGGCGGTGCAGTCCGCCCGGCCGACCATCCTGGAGCCCATCATGACCGTGGAGGTGGTGGCGCCGGACGACTGCATGGGGGCCATCAACGGCGACCTCAACGGGCGGCGCGGCCGGGTGCTGGGAATGGAGGGGCGCGGCCGCAACCAGGCGGTGAAGGCGCAGGTGCCCCTGGCCGAGATGCTGGACTACGACTCGAAGCTCCGCTCCCTCACGGGCGACCGGGGGGATTACACCATGGAGTTCTCGCACTACGAGGAGGTGCCCGCCCACCTCCAGGAGAAGATCATCGCCGGGGCGAAGAAGGGGGAGGCGGCGGAGGAGGAGTAGGCACCGGCCGCCCCGCCCGCGCGGGAGGGCGGGACCGAAATAGCACTTGCCAGCGGTGGCCTCCTGTGTTAGTGTGATTCGTGTCACCCAGAGTGGGCACCTGCCCACTCTTTTTTTTCCGGGCTCGGAGCCGGGGGCGTGCGTTCGGAACGGGAGCGCCTGGTGGTGGAACGGGTCACCGCGGTGGCGCGCCCGCTGGCGGAGGCCGAGGGCCTCGAGTTGGTGTCCGTCGAGTACCTGCGGGAGGCGGCCGGTTGGGTGATTCGCGTGCACCTGGACAAGCCGGGCGGCATCGGGCTGGATGACTGCCAGCGGGTGAGCCAGCAACTGGGCGACCTGCTGGACGTCGAAGACCCCACCGACCACGCCTACACCCTGGAGGTCTCCTCGCCCGGGCTGGAACGTCCCCTGGTGTTGGAGGCCGACTTCGCGCGGTTCGCCGGCCGGCTGGTGCGCCTCCAGACGGAGGCGCCGGTGGAGGGGCAGCGCCGCTTCCGCGGGCGCCTGCTGGGCATTGCGGGGGGGATCGTGCAGCTCGAGGTGGAAGGCCCGCGGCGGGTGGACATCCCCCACGCGGCCATCCAGCGGGCTCGCCTGGTGGTGGAATGGGAGGGGCTCCGGCCGCGGGGCCAGTAGACCAGCCATGCGCACTGAGGGACGAGCCATGAGGCCCATTCGGTCCTCGCACCTCATCCCTCATGGCTACGCATAGGGGTGATCCCATGAACGTGGACCTGATGCACGTGATCGAGCAGATCGGGCGGGAGAAGGGGATCGAACGCGATGTCCTCATCGACGCCGTCGGCGCCGCCATCCTCTCCGCCTCGCGGAAGACGCTGGGGGCGGCCCAGGACCTGCGCGTGGCCTTCGATGACCGGTCCGGCAGCTTCAAGCTCTACGCCATCCGCAAGGTGGTCGAGGAGCCGGCGAACCCCAAGGTGGAGATCGGCCTGGAGGAGGCCCAGCGCCTCAAGGCCGACGCCAAGCTGGACGACGAGCTGGCCTTCGAGGTGCCGCCGGAGCAGGTGGGGCAGTTCGGGCGCATCGCCGCCCAGACGGCCAAGCAGGTGATCATCCAGCGGGTCCGCGAGGCCGAGCGGGACATGGTGTACCAGTCCTTCAAAGAGAAGGAGGGGGACGTCGTCAACGGGGTCGTGCAACGGGTCGTCAAGGGGAACGTCATCGTCTCCGTCGGCCGCGCCGAGGCCATCCTGCCCCCCCGCGAGCAGCTCCCCCGTGAGGATTACCGGGTGGGCGATCGGGTGCGGGCGTACGTGCTGGACGTGCGGAAGACCCCCAAGGGCTCCCAGGTGGTCGTCTCTCGAACCCACCCGGGCTTCCTGGTGAAGCTCTTCGAGATGGAGGTCCCCGAGATCCACGAGGGGATCGTGGAGGTGAAGGCCGCGGCGCGGGAGCCGGGCGAGCGGGCCAAGATCGCCGTCACCTCGAAGGATCCCAACGTGGATCCCGTGGGCGCCTGCGTGGGGTACCGGGGCAGCCGGGTGCAGGCGGTGGTGCGGGAGCTCCACGGCGAGAAGATCGACATCATCCCCTGGCGCGCGGACCCCATGGCCTTCGTGAAGACCGCCCTGGCGCCGGCCGAATCGGAGGCGGTCACGGTGGACGAGGAGAACCATGCCCTGCAGGTCGTCGTGGCGGACGAGCAGTTATCCCTGGCCATCGGCAAGAAGGGCGTGAACGCCCGGCTGGCCGCCAAGCTGGTCGGCTGGAAGGTGGACATCAAGAGCCGGTCCGAGGCGCAGGCGACGGCCGCCGCGGCGCTCTTCGGGGAGCCGGGCGAGGCCGGGGCCGAGGCCTTGGCGGCCGCGGCGGCCGGCGCGGAGGCCGGCGCCGATGGGGCCGAGGGCCCCGGGGCGGATGCCGCCGCGAACCTGGAGGAACTGGGCGCCGCCGCGGCCCCGGCGGAGACCTCCTGAGGGCCATGGGCGCGGGGGGCCACGTCCCGCGGCGCACCTGCATCGCCTGCCGGCGCCAGGTGTCTCAGCGATCCCTGGTACGCCTCGTGGCCGTGGAGGGGGCGGTCCGGGTGAGCCTGGGGCCCGGGGCGGGCAGGGGGGCCTATGTGTGCGCCTCCCCGGTCTGCCTGGCGGGGGCGGCCGCGGGTGGCCGTGTGGGCCGGGCGCTGCGGGCCGACGTGACGATGCCTCCGGCCGACCGCCTGGCGGCCATGGTCCGCGAGGCCGCGGAGCGGAAGCTGGGCGCTCTCCTGGGCCAGGGGCGACGCATGCGGCGCGTGGCCTCGGGGCAGGAGGCCGTGGGGGAACGGCTGGGCCGCCGCGCGGCCTCGCTCCTCCTCCTGACGCTGGACGCCCCGGCCGAAGGGGATCGGCTGGCCGCGTCTGCCGCCGCGCAGGGGATCCCGGTGGCGCGGGCCTTCACGCGGGAGGCGCTGGGCGAGTCCCTGGGGGTTTCGCCCCGCTGGGCGGCGGTGGTCGAGGACCGGCAGCTCGCGGAAGGCCTCCGCCATTATCTGGGGTTTTTAGAGGGCTCGCAGGCGTCTGCGGGGCCCGCCGCGCAGGCTCGGGCAACACGCGTTGGAGGTGGTCAGGGTGGGAGAGATTAGCGTCTACCAATTGGCGAACACGATCAAGGGCTTGACCCTCAAAGAGGTCATGGTCCACCTGGAGCGGGCCGGCATCGAGGTCAAGTCCTTCAACACGTTGGTGGACGAGGCGAACGCCCGGACCATCCTGAAGGCGGCGAAGCCGATCCCGGAGCTCACCCCCACCAAGGTGGCCAAGCGGGGCGGCGCCAAGACGGCCGACGGGAAGGCCAAGGAGCCGAAGGCGGCCAAGGCCCCGGCCGAGCCCAAGGCCGCCAAGCCCAAGGCCCCCCGTGCGCCCAGGGCCGCCAAGGCGGAGGGGGCCGGCAAGGCGCCAGCCAGGGCCCCGCGGGCGGCGAAGTCCGCCGCGGGCAAGGCGGCGCCCGCCCCTGCCGCCGAGGCGGCGCCCCCCGCGCCGATCCATGCCACGGCGGCGATGAAGCCGGCGCCCGCTCCCCCGGCCCCCGTGATCCTGCCGCCGTCCCCTGCGGCGCCGCCCCCCGCGCCCGCCGCGGCACTCCAGGCCCCGCCGGGCGAGGCACCGCCGCCCCCCGCGCCCGCCGCAGCCGCCCCCCCGGGGGCACCGTCTGCGGCCCCGGCCTCCAAACCGGCCGCGCCGGCGCCGCCACGGCCCGCGCCGCCGAAGGAGGCGCCCCCGCGCGATGTCGCGGCGACGCCTTCGGCCCAGCCGGGACGCACCGCGAGGCCCTTCGCCCCGCCCGCCCCGGTTCGTACGCCGCCTCCGGCACCGCCCAAGTCCGCGGCGCCGGCCGCACCCCGGGCGGCGGTGGAACCGCCGAAGCCGCAGATCGGCGTGGCGCCCAAGGAGGCCAGCCTCATCGAGGCGACCCGCCCGCTGCCCGAGCAGTCGCCGCGGCCACCCGCGCCGCCGTGGCCGGCCCCCACGGGACGCGCCGCCACGGCGCCGCCGGAGGCCCGCGGGCCGGTGGCCGACGCCCCCCGCGCACCCGAGGCGCCGCCGGCGCCCCCGCAGCCCGTGCGCATCCCGGAGCTGATCACGGTGAAGGAGCTGGCGGAGCGCCTGGAGGTGGGTGCGGGCGAGCTCATGAAGCGCCTCATCAAGATGGGGGTGATGGCCACCATCAACCAGCCCCTGGAGCTGCCCACGGCGAAAGCGGTGGCGGCGACCTTCGGCCGCCAGGTGGAGGCGGCGCCGGTGGGGGAGATGGTGGCCGAGGTCGCCGAGGTCGAGGACCCGGCCCTCCTCCGCCCCCGCGCTCCCGTGGTCACCGTCATGGGACACGTGGACCACGGCAAGACCTCGCTGCTGGACGCCATCCGCCACACCGACGTCATCGCCACGGAAGCCGGTGGGATCACCCAGCACATCGGTGCCTACCAGGTGGAGGTCCCCGGGCACGCGGTGGATCGGGTGGTCTTCCTGGACACGCCGGGGCACGAGGCCTTCACGGCCATGCGCGCCCGCGGCGCGCAGGTGACGGACATCGTGGTGCTGGTGGTGGCCGCGGACGATGGGGTGATGCCCCAGACCGTGGAGGCCGTGAACCACGCCAAGGCGGCCAAGGTCCCGATGCTGGTGGCCGTCAATAAGATGGACAAGCCCGGCGCGGACCCCAACCGGGTGAAGCAACAGCTCGCCGAGCTGGGGCTCACGCCGGAGGAGTGGGGCGGGGACACCATCTACGTCCCCGTGTCCGCCAAGCGGCGTGAGGGAATCGGGAACCTGTTGGACCACCTGTTGGTCCTGGCCGAGGTCCAGGAACTGAAGGCCAACCCGGCCAAGCCGGCCCGCGGCACCGTGGTGGAGGCGAACCTGGACAAGGGCCGGGGCCCCGTCGCCACGGTGCTGGTCCAATCCGGCACGCTCCACGTGGGGGATGTGGTGGTGGCCGGCCTGCACCACGGGCGCGTGCGCGCCCTCCTCAGCGACAAGGGGCGGAAGCTCGCGGAGGCGGGGCCCGCCACGCCGGTGGAGGTCCTGGGCCTGTCGGGCGTGCCCATGGCCGGCGACGTCTTCGCCGTGGCCGGTGACGAGCGGAAGGCCCGGCAGATCGCGCTGGCCCGCCAGCAGAAGGCCCGCGAGGAGGCCATGGCGTCCCAGCGGCGGGTCACCCTGGAGGACCTGCACCGGCAGATCGCCCAGGGCGAGGTCAAGGAGCTGCCCATCATCCTCAAGGGGGACGTGCAGGGGTCCATCGAGGCCCTGCGGGAATCCCTGGAGCGGCTCAGCACCGAGCAGGTGAAGCTCCGCGTCATCCACGACTCGGTGGGGGCCATCACGGAGACGGACGTGATGCTGGCCTCGGCCTCCAACGCCATCATCGTGGGCTTCAACGTGCGCCCTGCGCCCCAGGCGCAGAGGCTGGCCGAGCAGGAGCGGGTGGACATCCGCCTGCACACCGTGATCTATCAGGCCATCGATGAGATCCGGTCCGCCATGGTGGGCCTCCTGGAGTCGAAGTTCGTGGAGCGGTCCCTGGCCCGCGTGGAGGTGCGCAACACCTTCAACATCACGCGGGTGGGCACCGTCGCCGGCTCCTACGTGGCGGAGGGGAAGGTCACGCGAGACGGCCTGCTGCGCGTGGTGCGCGACGGCCGGGTGGTGCACACCGGCCGCGTCGGATCGCTGCGCCGCTTCAAGGAGGACGTGGCCGAGGTGGCGGCCGGCTACGAGTGCGGCATCGGTATCGCCAACTTCAACGACGTGAAGGTCGGCGACATCCTCGAGATCTACCAGATGGACGAGGTGGCCCCCACCCTTTGACCCATTGTTGATTGAGGATTGAGGATTGTGGATTGAGGGAATCACAAATCACCAATCCTCAATCCTCAATCGTCGCGTGGTGCGATGACGGTCGGGACCTGCAAGGTGGAGCTCCAGATCCCCGCCAACCGATCCCTCAAGGAGAAGCGGCGGGTGGTGAAGGGGCTCAAGGATCGTGTCCAGGGGCGCTTCAACGTCTCCATCGCCGAGGTGGACCGGCTGGATGAGTACCAGCGGGCCACGCTGGGGATCGCCTGCGTGGCCAACGATGCCCGCCACGTGGACGAGGTCCTCGCCAAGGTGGTCAGCTTCATCGAGGGCTGCCCCGACGCCCTGATCCTGGACTACGAGATCGACCTGGTCCACGGTTCCTAAGACGGACCTGGGGCGGCGCCTGCCCACCGTGCCCTCCAGGCCTCGTCGAGCCGCCCGCCTTCGGCCCCGCTGCCGGGCGTCGGCGAGCGCCTGCCCCCGCCTCCCTCGGCGACTGGGGGCGGGACCGCGCGGCGCCGCCGGGCGCCGCCCCCTGTCCCCGCCTCGAGTGTCCAGCGCGCGCGTCCCGCCGGGGGCCGGCCGCTGGCGCACCCGGACCGGAGCATTTGCAACCGATGCCACAGGGATTCAAGCGGGCGGAGCGGGTGGCGGAGGCCCTGCACCAGGAACTGGGGCGCATGCTCCTGCGCGAGCTGAAGGACCCGCGCATCGGGCGCGTGACCATCACGCGGGTGCGCGTGACGGACGACCTGAAGCACGCCCGGGCCTTCGTGGCGGCGGCGGGGGACGCCCAGGCCGTGGCCCGGGCCCTGGAGGGCCTCCGGTCGGCCGCGGGGTTCCTGCGCGGCGAGCTGGCGCGGCGGCTGCACCTGCGCTACGCCCCCGAGGTGCTGTTCGAGCCCGACGACTCGCTGGACGAGATGCAGCGTCTGGCCCACCTGTTCAAGACGCTGGGGGACCAAGCGGAGGACGAGGCGTGACGTCGCCCGAGGGCGTGACGTGCCCGGGAGACTTGGCGGCCGCCGCCCGGGCCCTGGGCGCGGCGGGCCGGGTGGCCGTGGTGGGCCACGTGAACCCGGAGCCGGACTGCATCGGCTCCACCCTGGGCGCCACCCTGGTCCTGCGGGAGGCCGGCGTGCAGGCCCAGCCCTTCAACGCGGACTCGGTGCCGGAATACCTCCGCTTCCTCCCGGGGGCCGGGGAGATCGTCCGGGCGGAGCACCTGCCCGGCGGGGTGGGGGTCGTCCTCGTGGTGGACAGCAGCGACCCGGAGCGGACGGGGGGCCTGCTTCGGCGGATCCCGCCCGGGGCGCGGGTGGTGAATGTGGATCACCACCAGTCCAACACCCGCTTCGGCGACGTGAACTGGGTGGAGCCTCAGGCCTCCTCCGCCGGCGAGATGGTGTGGCGGCTCGCCGGCGCCCTGGGCGCGTGCGTGACGCCCGCCATCGCCGTCAACCTCCTGGCGGCCATCATGGGGGACACGGGGTCCTTCCGCTTCGCCAACGCCTCCCCCTCGTCGCTGCGGGTGGCCGCGGCCCTGGTGGAGGCCGGGGCCCGGCCCGACGTGGTGGCCGGCAGCCTCTACGGCAGCAAGCGCCCCGAAGAGCTCCGCCTGCTGGTGGAGACGCTGGGGACGATGGGGCTCTGCGCCGATGGGGCCGTGGCCTGGATCGACGTCACCCAGGCGGTCCTGGCCCGCGCCGGCATGACGCTGGACGACACCGAGGGGTTCATCGAGTACCCCCGTTCCCTCCGCGGGGTGGAGGTGGCGCTGGCCTTCAAGGAGGCCGGGCCCGCCTCCACCAAGGTGAGCCTGCGATCCCGCGGGCGCGTGGACGTGGCGGCCCTGGCGGGCCGCTTCGGCGGCGGCGGCCACCGGAACGCGGCCGGCTTCACGTTGGCCATGCCGCTGGGCGAGGCCCGTCCCCTGGTGCTGGAGGCCGCCGCCCAGGCGGTGCGAGAGGGGACGGGCGCAGCGTCTGGGCCGGCACTCGCGGAGGAGAAGCCGGGAGCGGCCGCCGGGCCTGGCGGCCGGTGAAGGGACCTCGCAGGGTGCCGAATGGCTTTTTCTTGCCCAGGCTGCTCAAAAAGGTCCAGGTGCAAGGCGGCGCGCGCAGCGAGGCGCGAGGCGTACTCGGTCCGTACGTCGCAGCCCACCCGCTCCCGGCGAGGGAGCGGGGAGCGATGTTCGAGCGCGCCAGCGCCCCGCCCGCTGCCGCCGGGGCAGCGGGGAGAGACGATGGGCCTTTTTCAGCAGCCTGCTAGGGGCAGGTGCGCGCCGTGACACGGTCGGGAGGCGGGCGGGAGTCGTCTGTGGGGTACGATGCGGTGGACCGTCCGGCCGCGGCCGCGGGCTCCGGAGGGGGCGCCGCCGTCGGCGCGCGGGCCTCACGGCAGAGGGGCGCAGGCGGCCGGGGCCCCGAACCGGCGGGCGTCCTGAACCTCAACAAGCCTGCCGGCATGACCTCGCACGACGTGGTGGAGGCCGTGCGCAAGCTCCTGGGGGTTCGCCGCGTGGGGCACACGGGCACGCTGGACCCGCAGGCCACCGGCGTCCTCCCGGTCTGCGTGGGGCGGGCCACCAAGATCGCCCAGTACCTCACCCAGGCGGACAAGGAATACGTCCTCACCCTGCGCCTGGGCATCGCCACGGACACGCAGGACGCGGCCGGGCGGGAGATCTCCCGCGTGGAAGAGGTCCGGGTGAGCCGGGCCGAGGTGGAGGCCATCCTCCCCCGATTCACCGGGACCATCCGGCAGGTCCCGCCCCTCTTCTCGGCCAAGCGCGTGGGCGGGGAGCGCCTCTACCACCTGGCGCGCCGCGGCCAGGTGGTGGAACGGACCCCGGTGGCGCTAACCGTCCACGCCCTGGAGCTCCTGGGCATGGAGGGGCCCTGCGTGCGCCTGCGCGTCCACTGCTCCAAGGGGACATATGCGCGGGCCCTCTGCGACGACATCGGCCGGGCCCTGGGCGTGGGGGGCCACCTGCAGGACCTGGTGCGCACCCGCTCGGGGCGTTTCGCGCTGGCCGAGGCGCTCACCCTGGACGCGCTGGCCGAGCGCGTGCGGGCCGGCCGCCTGGACGAAGTCCTCATGCCGGTGGGGGAGGCCCTGGAACACCTGCCGGCCGTGCGCGTGGCCCCCGAGGCGTCCCGGGCGGTCATGCACGGCGCCGCCCTGCCCGCCTCGGCCGTGGTGAGCTTCCCGGCCGAGATCACCAAGGGATCCCTGGCGCGTGTCCTGGGCTACCGCCGGCAGCTCCTCTCGCTGGCCGAATCCACCATCGACGGGCACGAGTTCGCGGGCTCGGACCCGCGCCGGGTGGTCCTGCAGCCGGTGCGGGTGTTTGCAAGCGGCGCCGCACAGCGCGTCGCGCCGGCCTAGCAGGCCGCTGAAAAGGGCCCATCTGCTGCGTTGGCGCGCTCGCGCGCTCCCTGTGCGGCGTACCCGGCGTACGCCTCCATCGGCGCATCGCGCGCCGCCTTGCACCGGGGCCCTTTTGAGCGGCCTGCGGCAGCGGCAGGCGGCCGCTCAAAAGGGCCCACCACTCCAATGCTGGGCGCCGCCTTGCACCGGGGCCCTTTTGAGCGGCCTGCAGATGAGCAGGCCTTCTCACCATCCGGTCCGTGACCCACAGGGATGAGACGGGGCGTCTGGAGAACAATCGAGAGGGTGCCCGCCGCGGTCGACCCGTCATGATCGTTGTGGACCTGGACAGCCTGCACGGCGAGCACGCCCGTGTGGTGGCCGCCCTGGGGACCTTCGACGGCGTTCACCGAGGTCACCAGGAGATCCTGCGCCGCACCCTGGCGTGGGCCCGCGCCGTGGCCGGCACCGCGGCCGTCCTGACCTTCGACCGCCACCCCATGGAGATCGTGGCCCCGGATCGGGCGCCGCGCCCCCTCACGCCGCTGCCCCTGAAGACGGACATCCTGCGCGACCTGGGGCTCGACCTTTTGGCCGTCGTCCGTTTCGATCGGGCCGTGGCGAATACGCCCGCCCGGGATTTCATCGCCGGGGCCCTGGTGGACCGCCTGAACGTGGTGGGGGTGTGCGTGGGGTACAACTTCGGCTTCGGGCGGGACCGCGCCGGGACGCCCGACCTGCTCCTCGAGGCGGGGCGCTCGCTCGGGTTCGGCGTGGCCGTCATCCCGCCGGTGGAGCACGGGGGCCGCACGGTGAGCAGCACCGCCGCGCGCGAGGCGCTGAACCGGGGGGCGGTGGCCGAGGCGTGGGACCTCATGGGGCGGCCCTACGCCGTGGAGGGGACGGTGGTGGGCGGCGCGGGACGCGGGGCAACCATCGGCATTCCCACGGCGAACCTGGGGGCGGGGCCGGAGCTCCTGATCCCCGACGGAGTGTATGCGGCGCGGGCCTGCGTGGGAGAGACGGGCCACTTCGCCCTGGTGAACGTGGGGGTGGCGCCCACCTTCGGCCCCGGCGGGCGGCGCATCGAGGCCCACCTCCTCGACTTCGCGGGCACGCTGGTGGGGGCGCGCCTGCGCCTGCTGTTCCTGGAGCGGATCCGCCCGGAAGAACGGTTTGCCTCGGCCGCGGCCCTGGTGGCGCAGATCCGGCGGGACCGTGACGCGGCCGAGGCGCTCTTCGACCGCCTCACGGATCTCTCGTGGGAGGCCTGGGCTTTACAGGCCGAGGCCACTGTGGTATCGTAAGCGCCTTCGCTGGAAAGGGGGGAGCAGGTGGTGTCGAGAACAGCGGGCAACAAGACGGAGCTCATCGGCCAGTTCCGCATCCACGAAACGGATACGGGGTCCCCGGAGGTCCAGATCGCCCTCCTGAGCGGGCGCATCGGGTCGCTCACCGAGCACCTCGCCGCGCACAAGAAGGATCACCACTCGCGGCGCGGCCTGCTCATGCTGGTGGGCCGGCGGCGCAAGCTGCTGGAATACCTGAAGCGCACCGATGTGGAGCGCTACCGCACCGTCATCGAACGCCTCGGCCTGCGCAAATGATGCACCGGGTCGAACGTACGCTCGAGGGACGGGTCCTCTCCATCGAAGCCGGCAAGGTGGCCCGCCAGGCGGATGGGGCGGCCTGGGTGCGCTACGGGGACACGGTGGTCCTCGTCACCGCGGTGGCCGCCCGCCAGCCGCGCGAGGGCATCGATTTCTTCCCCCTGACGGTGGATTACCAGGAACGGGCCTACGCGGCCGGCAAGATCCCCGGGAGCTTCTTCCGGCGCGAGGGCCGGCCCCACGAGAAAGAGACGCTCACCTCCCGCCTCATCGACCGCCCCGTCCGCCCCCTCTTCCCCAAGGGCTACCGGAACGACGTGCAGATCATCGCCACCGTCCTCTCGGCCGACCAGCAGAACGATCCCGACGTGCTGGCCATGCTGGGCGCCTCGGCCGCCCTCACCATCTCGGGCATTCCCTTCCTGGGCCCCATGGCCGGCCTCCGGGTGGGCCGCGTGGGGGGCCGGTTCGTCATGAACCCCACCTACGCACAGCTCGACGAGAGCGACATGGACGTGGTGGTGGCCGGCACGGAGGGGGCCGTGGTGATGGTGGAGGGGGCGGCGTCCGAGTTGCCGGAGGAGACGGTGTTGGACGCCATCGTGACCGGCCACCAGACCCTCC
>DASPOZ010000320.1:0-2966 GCA_035625755.1 Candidatus Sulfotelmatobacter sp. | reverse complement strand
CCTTTTTCCCGTCCCCGCCCGGCACGCTTGTATCGCACGACGCCGGACGCCGTCAAGGCGCCGCCGGGCGGCGAATGCGCGCCGTCCCGGACAATGGCGCCTGGGAGGCTGCTGAGAATCCCTCTCTTGCGCAGGCTGCTCAAAAAGGCCCAGGTGCAAGGCGGCGCGCGAAGGGGGGGTACCCACCGGAGGTGGGTCCGAGGCGTACTCCGGGTACGCCGCAGCGAGTGCCCGAGCGCGCCAACGCCGCAGATGGGCCTTTTTCAGCAGCCTGCGAGGAAGTCGCGCAGCCAGACGCGGCCGTGGCCCCGGGGCCGCGCCCGCCGGTAGTCCTCGCGGCAGGCGGGCCCGCCGGGCACCGTGGCGTCGATGAGACACGCGTGGGGGTGCTCCAGCGACGGCGACGGGTCCAGCGGCGACTTGCGCGGCCCGGGGAGCGTGACCACGTCCGTGCGCGGGTCCGCCCGCGTGGCCACCGCCCAGAACAACTCCTCCACGTCGTAGATGTTCACATCGGCGTCCACGGCCACCAGGAACTTGTGGATGAAGGGCAGGTTGAGGAGTGACCGGAGCACCTCCAGCCCCTCGCCCTTGGCCGCCGGGTCGAGCTGGACGATGGTGAGGAACAGGCCGGCCCAGCTCGGCATGTGCACGTCCACCACGCGGGCCCCGGCGGCCTGGAGCCGGGCGAAGGTCTGGGCCGCGTGGGTCACCTCGCTGAGGGCCTGGTGGTCCGTGGCGTTGGTGGCGTTGATGTGCCGGTAGATGACGTCCCGCCGCAGCGTCACGCGGCGCACGTCGAACACCGGCTGCATGGAGACGCCGGGGAAGTAGTGGTCGTGCACGTCGCCGAACGGTCCCTCGGGCTCGCGCACCTTGGGCGGCACCAGCCCCTCCACCACGATCTCGGCGTCGGCCGGCACCAGCAGGTCCGCGGTCTGGCAGCGCGCCAGCGGCAGCGGCCGCCCCAGCAGCGCCGCCGCCACCTCCAGCTCGCTGAAGGTGGCGTGCCTCCCATGGAAGTTCACGCCGATCTCCACCGCCGGGTGGTGTCCGATGGCCAGGGCCATGGGCATCGGCGCGTCCCGCTCGGCGTACTTCTTCAGGATGCGGCGCACGTGGGACGAATAGAGGAAGAAGGGGCAGCGCCTCGCGCCGGGGCGCACCATGGTGCGGGGCATGAAGACGTTCTGCACGCCGGTCTCGGGGTCCTTCACGATCCCCATGCCCCCGCCGATGTAGGGGGCGCCGTCGCGCTCCGAGTGGACGGCCACGGGAAGGCGCGCCAGGTCCGCTTGCTCCCCGTCCCAGACCTCGGCCTGGCAGGCGGCCTCCGCCACCACCTGGGTGGGCCCCACTGGGTCCGCCAGGCGCTTGGCCACCTCGGACACCACGGCGCCCGGCTCCACCCCCAAGGCCAACCCCTGGAGGGTCCGGCTGCGGGCCAGGCAGTCCACGGCCCGCCACCCGGGGTGCCCCGCCAGGTTCTCGAACAGGATGGGCCGGTCGCTCTGCGCGCAGAGGGCCCCCAGCTCCTCCCTCGGGTCCACCGCGCGGCGGACGCGGTGGAGGAGCCCGGCCCCCTCGGCGGCCGCCAGGAACGTCCGCAGGTCGGCCGCCATCCCTAGGCCTGGGCCGGGGCGAACTCCACCTCCACCCACCGGCCGCCCTTGACCATCATCACGTACATGTCCTTGACGCCGTCCCCATCCTTGTTGAAACCGAATTTCCCGGCCAGGCCCTGCACGCCCTTGGCCTCGGTGAGGCCCTGCATGATGCGTTCGCGGTCTTTGGCCAGGTCCTCGGGCCGGTTGGTCACGCCCTTGCGCTTGATGATGTCCGCCAGCAGGTACACGGTATCGTACACGTTCACATTGGACCATTCGGCCAGGGTCGGCACGCCGGCCGCCTTGGCCCGTTCGGCGAATTTCTTCACGAAGGCCTGGATCCGCGCATCGGACGAATAGGGGTTCCAGGTTGAGGGGGCGACGATGCCCTCGCCCGCCTCCCCGGAATCCTTGGCCAGGCTCTCGTGCATCAGCGGGCTGCCGCCCACCATGGGCTGTCGCAGCCCCTGCCGGCGGGCCTCCTTGATGAAGTTGATGGCATCCGGGTAGGCCCCGCCGAAGATGATCCCGTCGAACTTCATGCCCTTCAGCGTCGTCACCTGCACGCTGAAGTCGATGTCCTTGTTCTGGAAGGTGACGGGATTCCCCTCGTTGACGAGGGCGACGCCGGCCTCCTTGGCCTGGGCCGGGAGGACCTTCGTCCCCAGGATCTGGCCCACCGCATCCTTCACGTCGGTGATGATGGCCGCCGTCTTGACGTGCAGCTTGTTCGCCCAGTAGCGGACGGCCGGCGCCGCCTGCCGTCCCTCGTCCACGTTCATGCGGAAGGCCCACGGCCGGTTGGCCGCCCCGATGCCCGGCTTGGACGAGGCCTGGGCGATCATGGGCACCTTGAGCTGCACGCCCACGGGGAATCCCACCTCGCACTCCGAGCTGCTGAACGGGCCCAGGATGGCGATGGCCCTGTCGTCCGTGGCCAGCCGGCGCACCAGGGCGGCCGCCTCGGGCGGTTTGCTGGCGTTGTCGTAGAGGGCGTACTTGAAGGGGAGCCCGGCCACGCCGCCGGATGCGTTGATCTCCTCCACGGCCATGTCGAAGGCGACCTTGTCCATCCGGGCCCAGCCGGACCAGAAACCGGTGAGGGGGAAGACGACCCCCAGCTTCACCTCCGTGCCGGCCAGCCTCTGCTGCGCCCGGGCGGGGCCGGCCAGGGCGCCGAGGGCCAGCGTGGCGCCGGCGGCGCCGAGCCCGGCGAGGGCCTCGCGGCGCGTCCACGTGCCGGGGGCGGGATGGCGATGGTCCCGATGCCTCATGGTCTCTCCTCCTCCTGCCGGGCCCGCCCCTTCGACTGGCTCAGGGCGGCCGCCTCGGCGTCGAGCTGTTGCCGGATGCGTTCGC
>DASPOZ010000319.1:0-4568 GCA_035625755.1 Candidatus Sulfotelmatobacter sp. | reverse complement strand
GTGCTGGCCGGGCGTGCCACGCCACCCCAGGGCCAGGAACGTGTAGAGGCTCCGGCGCCACCCCGTGGCCCGATCGCGCACCATGGCCAGGTCCGGGATCAGCGGCAGATAGAGGTAGATGGTGCTGCCGGTCAGGTACGTGGTGATGCTGGTGACATCCCACAGCAGGGGCGACTGCAGCCGTCCGTACAGGAGGACGTTCAGGAGGCGGTCCGGCCGCCCCAGGTCGATGATGATGCTGCCCAGGCCGAAGAAGAGGACCAGCACCGTGATGGCCTCGGCCGCCCGTGTGATGGGGCGCCGCCACTCGGCATTGCAGAGGCGCAGGATGGCCGAGATGAGGGTGCCCGCGTGGCTGATGCCGATGAAGAAGACGAAGTTGGTGATGTAGATCCCCCAGGCCACGGGCCGGTTCAGCCCGGTGACCCCGAGACCGTAGCGGAACTGCAGGGTGTAGGCGTACATGCCCCACAGGGTCAGGCCCAGGAGGGGGGCGGCACCGAGCCAGAAACGGCGCGTGGCGCCGAGGACCGGGGCGAAGAGGACCTCGTCCTGCTGATCCCGC
This sequence comes from Candidatus Sulfotelmatobacter sp., assembly GCA_035625755.1. GTDB lineage: Bacteria > Methylomirabilota > Methylomirabilia > Methylomirabilales > DASPOZ01 > DASPOZ01. The sequence goes on along the minus strand of DASPOZ010000319.1, from coordinate 4,003 downwards.
GGCGCTCCGTGTTGCGCGGGCCCCGCCATCTCATCCCTCCTTCAGGTAGAAGACCTTCGGGGCGGTCCCCAGGTCCTCCAGCATCCGGTAGGCCCTGGGCCCCCGGGCCAGGCGCGCGGCCTCGGTGTTCGGGTCCTCCAGGTCGCCGAAGGTCAGTGCCCGCGCCGGGCACGCCTGCACGCAGGCGGGGACGTAGTCCCCCTCCCCGCGGACCTCGCGCCCCTCGCTCCGTGCCTCTTCCCGGGCGCGCTGATACCGGTGCCGGCAGAAATCGCACGACTCCGCGACGCCCGTCGGCCGCACGGACATATCCGGGTTGAGGTCCTCGTACAGGTCGCCCGGCCAGCGGGGCGCGCGCCAGTTGAACTGGATGACGGTGTAGGGGCAGGCCTGCACGCAGAACCGGCAGCCGATGCAGCGCGCGAAGACGCGGTTGACGATCCCCTCGGGGCTTGCGCTCAAGGCCTGCACGGGGCAGACCTTCACGCAGGGCGGGTTGTCGCATTGCTGGCACGGGCGGGGGACGAAGCGGGCCCGGACGTTCGGGTACTCCCCCTCCACCTCCGGGATCACCTCCATCCACGCCATCAGGCGCCGCTCGCGGCCCTGCTGGGGGACGACCACCGGAACGTTGTTCTCGGCCTTGCAGGCCACCGCGCACGCCTGGCATCCGGTGCACCTGTCGAGGTCCACGACCATGCCCCACCGCATCACATCACCTCGGGTAGCAATGAACAATGAGACGCGGCCCCCAACTTCCCCCTCATCGCTCGTCCCTCGTTGCTCATTGCTCGTTGCTCGTTGCTCGTGTGTGTCAGGCGCGCACGAGGCGGACGCGGGTGCCCTGGAGGGCCGGTATCCCCGCCAGCCGGTCCGCCTCGGTGCCCACCACCCGGTTGGGGTTCGCCCCCCAGGCCTCCGCATAGCGCCCCCCGGCCTCGTGCCCGGCCCCGTACGCGATGGCGAGGACGTCCGGGTGCAGCCCGGGGTACAGGCGGGCCCGCAGCCGCACCTTCCCCGCCGGGGACTCCACCCAGACCTGGTCGCGGTCGTGGATGCCGAGCCTGTGGGCGGTCTCGGAATTGATCTCCACCCAGGCCTCCCACGCGCGGCTGGGCCCCCCCGCCGGGATCTCGGCAAGCCACGGCTGGTTGGCCGTTCGGCTTCCCATCAAGGCCATCGGCTTGTAGGTGACCAGCTGCAGGGGGAATTCCTTCGCGTCGCCCGCGACCCGCGCCGGTTCATAGTGGGGCAGGAAGGCACGGTCCTTGTGCGCGGTGACGCTGGGGGCGTCCGTGGGGGCGGCGGGCTGGGCGGGGCGTGCCCCCTCCCCCGGCGGCCGCGCGCCGAGCGGCCCCAGCCCCAGGCAAAAGAACTCGTACTTGCCCGACTTGGTGCGAAAGGCCTGCGCCGGGTCCCGCGGCGGGCTCGCCGGGTCCCACCATCCGCCCCGCTCGGCCATCTGGCTCCAGAATTCGTCGAAGGTCTTGTAGGTGGGGATCCAGAAGCCCGCCTCCGCCTGCCGGCGCTGGCGCGCCTCCTCGAAGGCGGCGGTCATGATGAGGCCGCGCCGCGCCTCGGCCACGCCCTGGAAGGCCGCCCGCAGGAGGCCCTGGAAGTCCTTCCAGGGGAAGGCCTCGGCCACGGCTCCGCCCAGGGCCTGCGCCAGCTGGATGATCGCGTCCCCCGTGTGCCGCGTCTGCTGCCGCGGCTCCACGATCGGCTGGCGGAGGCCCAGCACCGGCGGCCCCCACACCGCCTCCACCGGGTCATCCTGCCAGCGCTCCAGAAACGTGTGGTCCGGCAGCACGAGGTCGGCACGACGGGTGGTCTCGTCCATGAAGGGGGAGAAGCTGACGATGAACGGGATCTTCTCGAAGAGTTCCGGCGCGCGCGCGAGTTCCGGCGACGAATACGCCGGGTTCGCGTAATAGAGGAACAGGGCGCCGGGCGGATAGGGCTTGCCCGCGCGCAGGCCCTCCGGCAGGGCGTGGAAGGCCGAGGTGACCACGGCCCCCCGACCCGTTCCGGCGCCGTCCAGGCGCGGCATGGCCAGGCCCTGTTGCGCGGCCGCATCGCGCCGCACCGGGGACAGGGCGGCCAGGGGCGGCCGCCGTTGCGCCGTGGTCCCGCCGGGGGCCTCCACGCTCCCCACCAGGGCGTTGAGCGCCTGGATGGCCAAGCGGGTGTAGAGGCCGTTGGTGTGCAGGCTGGCGCCCCCGCCGCCCAGGGCCAACGCCGGCCGGGCCCCGGCGAACTCGCGGGCCACCCGGGTGATGGTGGCGATGGGAACCCCCGTGATGGCCGAGACAGCCTCCGGCCGGTACTCCTCCAGGACCAGGGACTTGAACCCCAGCCGCGGCGGGCCGCCGGCGTCGCTCCAATCGTCGAACCCGAAGGTCCGCTCCGCCACGAAGGCCTTGTCGTAGAGTCCCTCGCTCACGATGACGTGGGCGAGGCCCAGGGCCAGGGCCCCGTCCGTACCGGGGCGGATGGGGACCCACTCGTCCGCCTTGGCCGCCGAGACCGATAGTCGCGGGTCCACGTGGACGATCCGGGCGCGCCGCCCCGGCGTCCCCTGCCGGAGGTAGGCGAAGGCGCGGCCCTGACGGACCGGCGACCAGCCGGCCTCCAGCAGGCCGGCGCCGAAGGTCAGCACGTAGGCGGACCGCTCCAGGTCGTAGGCCATGGGCTCGGCGATTCCCTGCGTGAGGTACATGACCTGGCGCGAGATCTCGCAGCCCTCGGCCGTGCTCACGTAGTTGGGCGAGCCGTAGGCCTCCAGGAAGCGCCGGATGAGGTCCGGCATGAGGCCGCGCACCTGCCCGGCGATGGCCACCAGGGTGTGCGCCTCGCCGCGGGCGCGCAGGTCCCGCAGGCGCTCGGCCGCCATGGCCAGGGCCTCGTCCCATCCGATGGAGGTCCACTGCCCGGACCCGCGCGGGCCGCTCCGCTTCAGCGGGCCCTGGATGCGGTCCGGGTCGTAGAGGGCTTGCAGGCCGGCCACGCCCTTGGGGCAGACCGTGCCGCGGCTGATGGGATGATACGGGTTCCCCTCGATCTTCACGGCGCGCTTCACCCCGTCATCGACCGAGGTGACGGTGCGCACGAGGATGCCGCAGCCCCCCGGACATTGCGCGCACACGGAGGGCAGCCAGGCCTCCATGCCCCGGGGGGGCATCTCGGCCTCGTAGGTGGCCGTCCCCACGTCGGCCAGGGTGCGAAGCCGCTGGCCCCCCGCCACGCCCGCCGCGGCCAGGGCGCCGGTCCACCCCAGGAATCCCCGTCTCGTGACCTTCATCGCGCCCTCGTCCCCTCGGGAGGACTGAGGCGAAAGGACTGAGGACTGAGCATCGAACGCTTTCGACCCAACTCAGTCCTCAGTCCTCGTGCCTCAGTCCTGCCTCAGCGGTGGCAGTTCACGCAGGTCGTGGCCACCTTGTTTTTCTCGTGGCAGCGGATGCAGAAGTCCATGCTGAAGCTCACCAGGGCCTTGGAGGGCGGCGTCGTTCGCTCCGCCATGGCGCCGTGGCAGGCGGCGCACTCGATCTTGCCCAGCGTCACGTGGCGCTTGTGCGAGAAATACGCGGCCGCATCCGGCGCCAGGCGATAGAGCCGCACCCACCTGAGCGGCTCGTTCTTGGCGGCGAATTCCCGGATCTTGCCCTCTTCCGGATTCTCGCTCATCTTCGCGGCGTGGCACATCATGCAGACCTGCAGGGGCGGCAGGCTGGCGAAGGCCTGCTCGCGGACGAACCGGTGGCACACGGCGCAGTCCAGCCCCTTGCTCACGTGCGCCTTGTGGTTGAACGCGATGGGCTGGCCCCCGTTGGCCGACCCGGCCATCGCCGCCGCCAGGCCGAGCCCCAGGAGCAGCCCCCCCGCCAGCATCACCGCCCTCTTGCGCATCGTCCCGTCGCTTCTCCCCGCCCTGCGACGCCGCCACCGGGCCGCCCCCGGCCAGCGCCCGGAAACGGCTTCCTAGAAGGAACGGCCGAACCGT
>DASPOZ010000318.1:0-4221 GCA_035625755.1 Candidatus Sulfotelmatobacter sp. | reverse complement strand
ATGAAGAGCGGCATCTATATGGGCGACTACTTCGGCGCCCTGATGAATGCCACGGCCATCCTGGCGGCGCTCCATAGCCGCGACCGCACGGGGGTGGGACAATTCATCGAATTCGCCCAGTGCGAGGGCCTCCTGCGGGCGCTGGATTGGACCTGGGTGTACCAGGGCCTCACGGGCAAGGAGCGCGGCCGCTACGGCAACCGGGACGTGGCGATCAGCCCTTCGGATATCTTCCCATGCAAAAACGGCTTGGTGGCGATCGCCGCCGGGCAGGACGAGGAGTTTGCCGGCCTCTGCAAGGCCATGAAGATGCCGGCCTTGGCGAGGGATAAGCGCTTCCGAACCCTCAAGGACCGCTTGAAGGAGGCCCACAACGAGGCCTTGAACAAGATCATCGCAGATTGGGCCCGCACGAAGACCGTGCAGGAACTGGATGCCCTCGGGGCCCGCTTCGGCTTCGCCGCCGCCCCCGTCCAGAACGCCAAGGACCATATGGAAGACGAGCACCTCCGGTCGCGCGGGGCCGTTTGGGAGTACGAGGATCCGCTCTACGGGCCCATGGTGGAGTACGGGCCGGCGCCCAAGCTGTCCGCCTCCCCGGGCCGATTCAAGTGGGGCGCCAAGCCCGTCGGGTTCCACAACGAGTACGTCTTCCGGACCTTGTTGGGCCTGACCTCCAGGAACCTGCGAGACCTGGAGGAGAAGAAGGTGATCGGGAAGTGGGCCGATCGCATCGGGGCCAAGCCGCCCGACGACTGGAGGCCCGGCGAGGGCGAACTCTTCTAATGCGGAGTGCGGAACGCGGAATGCGGAATTCTCGAAAGCACACCCGCGCTGGGAACTGGGAACCGGGAACCGGGAACCGGGAACGGAGTTGAAAGGGATGGCGGGGGATCTCGAGAATACCACGGGGACGGCGGATACGGACTGGGCGGCCTGGATCCGCGAACGCACGGAGCCGGCCGACGTGTACAAGCGGCCGGAGGCGCTGGACGATCTTCGGGTGGTGGACGTCTCCAGCGGCAGCATGGCAGGCGCCTTCTGCTCCTCCATTTTGGCGGAGTGGGGGGCGGAGGTGGTGCGCGTGGAGCCGCCGGGCGGGGACGTGCTGCGGCAGTTCTCTCCCTTCGGGCTGGAGCATGGGGGCACGGGCCTGGCGTATTTGGTGGAGGGCCGCAACAAGTTCCACATCACCTGCAACCTGCAGAAGAAGGAAGGGCGCGACCTGCTGGCGCGCCTCGCCGCCAGGGCCGATGCGCTCATCGAGACGTTCACGCCGGGCCGGATGGACCGGTGGGGGATCGGCTACCGGCAACTGGCCGAGCGCAACCCGCGGCTGGTCTACGCGGCCCTCAGCACCTACGGCCAGTTCGGGCCCAAGGCCCGGCGCAACGCCGCCAAGCCGGACTACGACGTGGCGGACCAGGCGCTCTCCGGGCTCGCGTACATCACGGGCGAGCCGGCGGCCGACCCGAAGAACCCTCAGCCCTACGAGACGCCCACCAAGGCGGGCAACTGGATGGGGTGGTACGCGCAAGGGGCCTGGGCCGCCTTCGGCATCCTGGCCGCCGTGAACCACCGGCGCGCCAGCGGGCGAGGCCAGTGCGTGGACGTGAGCGGGGCCGAGGCCGTGATGCGGTTCTGCGAGGACATGGTGACCTGGTACGAAAAGGGCCAGTACGTCCGCCCGCGGTTGGGCGTGATGGATACGGCCGTCTCGCCCTACAACTTCCTACGCTGCAAAGATGGCTACCAGATGCTGGCCGGCTTCTCGGACGTGAACTTCCAGGCCCTCACCACCATCATCGGGCGCCCGGAGTTGCGGGAGGACCCCCGGTTCAAGACGTTCGTGAAACGGGCGGAGAACCGCCAGGCCCTGCACCACGAACTGGAGCGATGGACCATCCAGTACACGTCCCAGGAGATCCTGGACAAGGTCCAGGACTACGTGCTGAACAAGCGGGGGCCGGGCATCGTGGCCACGGGCCGGGTGAATTCCCCCGCGGAGACCTTCGCCGAGGGCCACTGGTGGGAACGGGGTTCCCTCATGACCGTGGAGGACCCCGTGTACGGGGAGCTGCCCATGCAGGGCCAACCCTGGAAGGCCACGGGGACGCCGCCCCGGATGAAATGGGCCTGTCGCTCGCCCGGGGCGGACAACGCGCACATCTACCTGCGGCACCTGGGCATCGGGCGCCGCGCCCTGGCGGCCCTCCACAAACGGGGCGTCGTCTGACCGCATGTTTATGGTTTGTCGTTCGTCGTTTGTGGTTAGGCTCTGCTGGGAACTGTGAGGGGTGAGCTGGGCGACATGGGGCGCGAGGGTAGTCTGCGGCGAGAGAACGACAAACCACAAACCACAAACGACAAACAGGAACTGGCCTGATGGACGTGGTGCTTTCGGGGGCCGGCGAGTTCCGGGTGGATCATCCGGATGCGGTGCGCGAGCACATGCGGGACCGGAAGGCCCGGGCCATGGTCAACAAGGTCATGGACGCGGCCGAGGCCGTGCGCCGCTTCGTGGCGGACGGGGACTACGTGAGCTTCGACTTCTCGTCCTTCACCCGGGGGCCCGCCTGCCTGATCCGCGAGATCGTCCGCCAGCGGCGGAGAGACCTCTGGTACTCGGCCAAGTTCACCCTGATGGAATCCACGCTCCTGGCGGCCGGGGGCTGCCTGCGCGGGCTGGACGCGGGGTTCATGGGGCTGGGGAACTACCTGGGGCGGCAGGTGGTGGAGGGCCGGCTCAAGGTCTGCGAGTGGAGTAACGGCACCCTGACGCTGCGCCACATGGCCGGCGCCATGGGCGTGCCCTTCCTGCCCACCCGCGCCCTCCTGGGGAGCGACACCGTCCGGTACTCGGGGGCGAAGGTGGTGGAGGACCCGTTCACGGGCGTGCGCATCGCACTGGTGCCGGCGGTGAACCCCGAGGTGGGGCTGGTCCACGTCCACCAGTGCGACGTGTACGGCAACGCGCGCTGCTTCGGCCCCGGCGTCTCGCCCCTGGAGACGGCCATGGCCTCCAAGAAGACCATCCTCACCACCGAGGAGATCATCTCCACGGACGACATCCGGAAGGATCCCGGCAAGACCACCATCCCCTACTTCGTGGTGGACGCCGTGGTGTACGCGCCCTACGGGGCCCATCCCGGCGGCGTGCAGGGGATGTACGAGATGGATCAGGAGCACTTCCTGGAATGGATCGCGGCCGAGCGCGACGGCAGGATGGACGCCTACCTGGAGAAGTACGTCACCAGCGTGGCCTCGCACACCGAGTACCTGGAGAAACGCGTGGGCGTGGAGAAGCTGATGGCGTTGAAGCGGGAGGCCCAGATCAAGGAGGGCTACCGCTGAGCCGCTTCGCGGCGTTTCTCGTTTGTCGTTCGTCGTTTGTGGTTCAGCACCCCGGATCCCACAACGACAAACCACAATCGACAAACTACAAACACTTCTGAGGGAACGATGGAGTTCACCCAGGCCGAGTTCATGATCGCGCAGACGGCGCGGCTGATGGAGAATGGCCGGACCGTCTTCATCGGCTACGGGATGCCCCAGATCGCCGCCATCCTGGCCCAGCGCCTCCACGCGCCGGACATGGTGCAGTTCTACGAGTTCGGCGCCATCGGCTCGCAGCCCGAGACGCCCTTCGTCCGCTTCACCATGGGCGGCCCGCGCAACTGCTACCGTTCCCTGGCCTGGACCAACATGAACACCATCTTCGCCGGCGCCCAGCTCGGTATGGTGGACCTGGGGGTGCTGGGGGCCACCCAAGTGGACCTGTACGGGAACGTGAACTCGACCATCTTGGGGGAGGACTTCCACCGGCCCAAGAAGCGGTTCCCGGGCGCGGGGGGGGCCAACGAGGTCCTCTCGTACTGCTGGAAGACCATCGTGGTCATCCTGCACGAGCCGCGGCGCTTCGTGCCCCGCGTCGATTTCATCAGCTCGCCCGGCTTCTTGGACGGCACCCCGGGGGCGCGCGAGCGCGAGGGGCTCCCGCGCGGCACCGGCCCGTACCGGGTGGTCACCTCCAAGGCCCTCTACGGCTTCGACGAAGCCACGCGCAAGATGAAGCTGCTGGGCGTGCTCCAGGGGCGCTCCGTGCGCGAGGTGTTGGACGAGATGGAGTTCGAGCCGCTGCGGGCCGAACGGATCGAGGCCCTGGAGCCCCCCACGGCCCAGGAGCTGCGCATCCTGCGCGAGGAGATCGACCCCGCCGGC
>DASPOZ010000317.1:0-5885 GCA_035625755.1 Candidatus Sulfotelmatobacter sp. | reverse complement strand
CCTCCACGGCCGCCCCCACCTGCTTCTCATCGGAGACGTCGGCGGGCGCGGCCAGCGCCCGCCCGCCGCGCCGCTCCGCCTCGCGCGCCACGTCCTGCAGCAGCCGCGCCCGCCGGGCCACCAGCGCCACGGCCGCCCCCTCCGTCGCGTAGCCCAGGGCCACGGCCCGCCCGATCCCGCCGGACGCCCCCGTCACCAGCGCCACTCGGCCTTCCAGCTTCCCCACCCTGCGCCCTCACGAACCTCCGGGAACCCCCGAGCGAGCCAGATCGATCGATGGGATCAAGAACATAAGGATGGGCAGAAAGGATATCACCGTCCCCATTCCCCTCAAAGCCCCAATGCGCGCAGGCGGGCTGCGGTCGCGCCCGTGGGCGCCCTCGGGCTTCAGCCACCTTTGGGCTCGACACGGCGGGGGCACCCGATGTAGTATTCCAATCCCTGAGGGGGGTGACGGATAGGAACGGCGCCGGCGGCCATGGTTGCCCGGCGCCCGGGAGGAACTGCGATGCGGAGGGGAACGGCTTGGATCGTCGGCATCCTCCTTCTCACTGGCCTGGCCTGGATGGCAGGGCCCGTGGGGGCGGCCCAGCAGGAGATCAAGATCGGGTTCACCATCTCCACCTCGGGCGCCTTCACCCGGGCCGCCGAGCCGGTGCGGCGGGGCATCCTGCTTTACGAGGACTGGATCAACAAGCAGGGCGGCATCATGGTGAAGGAGTTGGGCCGGAAGTTGCCCGTGAAGATGGTCTATTACGACGACGAGTCCAACAAGGACAACGTCCTGCGCCTCTACGAGCGCCTGGCCGTTCAGGACAAGGTGGACTTCTTCTTCGCCCCCTACAGCAGCCCCCTCACCATCACCGCCGCCGCCATGGCGGACAAGTACAAGAAGCTGATGATCGCCCACACCGGCTCCTCCACCATCATCTACACGCAGGGCTTCCAGTACATCGTCCAGAGCGTGCAGCCCACCACCGTCTACATGCGGCCCATGTTCGAGCTGATCAAGGCGCGCAACCTGCCGGACAGGCGGGTGGCCATCGTGTACGAGGACAGCCCCTACCCCAAGGGTGTGGCCGAGTTCGGCGAGAAGGCCGCCAAGGAGCTCGGGTTCGAGGTGGTCCTCCTCGACAAGTTCCCCTTCAAGGCCGCCGATGTCTCGCCCGTGCTGACGAAGGTGAAGGCGGCCCGGCCGGACATCCTGGCGTGGCTGGCCAACGACGAGGCCACCACCCTCGGCCTGCGCCAGATGAAAGAGCTGGACGTGAACGCCAAGGCCATCTCCATCCTGGATTCGACCCTCTACGCGTACCTGAAGGCGTTGGGCCCCAAGGATCTGGATGGCGTCTCCGGCTTCATCGAGTGGGACCCGAACGTGAACTACCCGGTGAACTACGGCCCCAACAACGAGCAATTCCTGAAGCTGTACTCGGAGAAGTTCAAGGACGGCGAGCCCCCGGACAACCATACCCCCCTGGGGGTGGTGGCCGGCCTCCTCGTCCAGGCCGGCATCGAGAAGGCGGGGACGCTGGATTCCGCCAAGGTCCGCGCCGCCCTGAACGACATGAACATCGTGACCCTGGTGGGCCCCTTCAAGATCGATCCGAAGACGGGCTTCCAGGAGGGTTACCCGATGCTCATCACCCAGTGGCAGAAGGGCAAGTCCGTCGTGTTGTGGCCGGCTCAGTTCGGCACGCCCGACAAGTTCGTCTATCCGCTGCCGGCGTGGAACGACAAGCGGTAGGGCGTCGATAGCTTCGGCCGGGGCGCCCCGCCTGACCCGGGTGGGGGCGGCCCGGCCGTTTCCCTTCTATGCTCGGCGATCCCGCCATCCTGTTTCAGACCATCATCAACGGCCTCCTGGTGGGAGGCGTCTACGGCATCTCCGCCCTGGGGCTGACCCTGGTGTGGGGCATCATGGACATCGTGAACCTGGCCCATGGTGAATTCATGGTGCTGGGGGCCTTCCTCTGCTTCTTCCTCTTCAGCGGCGCTGGGGTCTCCCCCGTCCTGGCGGCCCTGCTGGCCCTTCCCCTGGGCCTGGCCCTGGGCTTGCTCCTGTATTGGGCCTTCGTGCACCGCGTGGTCGGCCGCCCGCCCCTGGCGTCGCTCCTCCTGATGTTCGGGGTCTCCCTCTTTCTGAACAACACCATGTTGAACCTGTGGTCCCCGGACACCCGGTCCGTCCCCTGGTACCCGGGCTCGCTCCGCATGGCCGGGGCGACGATCCCGGGGGGGCGGCTGGTGGCCTTCTGCATGGCCGGGGCGCTGGCCGGGGCGCTGTACCTCTTCCTGTACCGGACCTATCCTGGGAAGGCCATCCGCGCCATCATGCAGGACCGCGAGGCGTCGGCCGCCATGGGCGTGGACACGCAGCGCATCCTGCTGCTGTGTTTCGGCGTGGGCACCGCGCTGGCCGTGGTGGCCGGCACCCTGCTGGCCATGGTGCGCCCCTTCGCCCCGCAGTCCGCGGTCTCATACGCCGTCATCGGCTTCGTGGTCGTGGTGGCCGGCGGGCTGGGGAATCCCTTCGGCGCCCTCTTGGGCGGCCTCCTGGTGGGCCTGGTGGAGAGCGCCACCGGAACCTACATCAGCCAGACCTACACCCCGGTGGTCGTCTCGTGCCTCCTCGTCGGATTCCTGCTCCTGCGCCCGGCCGGCCTCTTCGGGCGCACGCTGCGCGCCGCCTGACCGGACGCCGAACTCCTTATGTTCAGGCTGCTCAAAAGGGCCCAGATGCAAGGCGGCGCGCGAGGCGCGGGGTACCCGCGAAAGCGGGTCGGAGGCGTACTGCGGGTGTACGTCGCAGCCCGCCCGCTGCCGCCGGGGCAGCGGGGAGAGATGTTCGAGCGCGCCAACGCCGCACCCGCTGCCGCCGGGGCAGCGGGAAGAGTTGTCGGGCCCTTTTCAGCAGCCGGATGAGCCCCCCATGGCCCTCCCCAGCCTCCGGCTCACCCCGATCCTCCTGGCCGCGGCCTTCGCCGGCCTCGCGCTGCTGCCGCTGGTGGGCGATGAGAACCTCGTCGGGTTCGGCCTGCGCCTCCTGGAACTCATCGCCATGACCTACAGCCTGAACCTGATCACGGGGTTTCTGGGGTATGTGGACTTCGGCCACGTGGTGTTCTACGGCATCGGGGCGTATGCCACGGCGGTGGCGGTGGCGGGACTGCACCCGCTCCCCATTCCGCTGCTGGCCCTCGTCCTGCCCGGGGCCCTGGCGGCCTTCCTCTTCGGCGTGGCCGTCGGCTACCCGGCCCTGCGGCTCCGCGGCGCCTACTTCGCCATCGCCACCTTCTCCATCAACGAGGCGGTCCTGGCCGTGGTCCTGAACGTGGATAGCCTGGGCGGGGCCGATGGATTCCCGCTGGCCCGCTTCGTGCGGTTCGACCTGCGGGGCGTCTATTACGCCCTCCTCGTCGTGGCGGCCGTCCTGGCCGCCTTCTCCTACGGGATCCTGCGCAGTCGCTTCGGGCTGGCCCTGCTGGCCATCCGCGAGGATGAGGATGTGGCCGAGGCCCAGGCCGTCAACACCGTACGCTACAAGGTGCTCAGCTACACGCTGGCCGGGGCCGGGGCCGCCGCGGTGGGCGGCCTGGTGGGGATCGCGCACGTGCTGGTGAGCCCCGAGTACTTCGAGGTGGGCAAGGGCATCGAGCAGTTAGTGATCATGATGATCGGCGGCCCGGGGACGGCCCTGGGGCCGCTCGTGGGCTCGGCCATCTATTTTGCCATCAAAGACGCGTTGATCGTGCGGTATCCGCACCTCCATCTGGTGTTTTTCGGCATCATCATCGTCTTCATCGTGCTCTTCCTGCCGGCCGGCCTGGTGGGGCATCTTCGGGAGCGCTCGGCTCGCCTGCGGGGGCTCCTGGAATGAGCGAGCCGATCCTGGCCCTGCGGGGAGTCACCGTCCGCTTCGGCGGTGTCACCGCCGTCTCGGGGGTGGACCTGGAGGTACGGGCCGGCGAGACGGTGGGCCTCATCGGACCCAACGGCGCCGGCAAGACCACCCTCTTCAACGTGATCACGGGAACGGTCCGGCCCCAGGCCGGCAGCGTGCGGCTCCGGGGGGAGCGGATCGATGGCCTGCGCCCCAGCCAGATCGCCCGCCGCGGGCTGCGCCGCACCTACCAGATCGTCCGCCCCTTCCCGCAGCTTTCCCTGGTGGACAATGTGCTCATCGGCGGGATGTTCGGCGGGGAGAAGGGGCCGAGGGGGGGCGATCTGCGGGGGCGCGCCCTGGACCTGCTGGCCACGGTGGGCCTGGCGGACAAGGCCGCGATGCTGGCGCGCGACCTGAACCTGGCGGAGAAGAAGAAGCTGGATTTGGCCCGTGCCCTGGCGGCGAACCCCGCCGTGCTCCTGCTGGACGAGGTCCTGGCCGGCCTCAACCCCACCGAGATCGACCGGAGCCTCGACCTCCTGGAACGCATCCAGCGGGACCAGGGCAAGACCATCATGATGGTGGAGCACGTGATGCGCGCCATCATGCGCATCTCCCGCCGCGTGGTGGTGCTGCACCACGGGGAGAAGATCGCCGATGGCCAGCCGGAGGCCGTGGCCCGCGACCCGCGGGTGATCGAGGCGTACCTTGGCGAACCCATCGCCTGACCCCACCCAGTCCCGCGTCCCGCGTCCCGCGTCCCGCGTCGCCGGACCGGACCCAGGACCCGGCACCCAGGACTCAGGACAGCGCCCACTCCTGGAGGTGGAGGGGCTCGAGGTGGCCTACGGGGAGACGCAGATCGTGTGGGGCGCCTCCTTCGGCGTGCGTGAGGGGAGCATCACGGCGCTGGTGGGTTCCAACGGGGCGGGCAAGACCACCACCCTCAAGGCCGTGGCCGGCCTCAAGGGGATCCGGGGGGGGAGCATCCGCTTCGCCGGGGAGCGGGTGCACGGCCTGCCCTCGCGCCAGGTGGTGGGCAGCGGCATCTCCATCGTCCTGGAGGGCGGCCGCATCTTCCCGGCCATGACCATCCGCGAGAACCTGGAGATGGGGGCCTACACGCCGCGGGGCCGGGCCCGCTTCGGCGAGACGCTGGCCGAGGTGCTGGCCCTCTTCCCCATCCTGGCCGAGCGCCTGCACGCCACCGCCGGGACCCTCAGCGGCGGCGAGCGGCAGATGCTGGCCATCGGGCGCGGCCTCATGTCCCAGCCCCGCCTCCTGATGCTGGACGAGCCTTCCCTGGGCCTGGCCCCGGCCGTCGTCCTGAAGCTCTACGGCGTGATCCGCCAGCTCAATCAGCGCGGGATCACCATCCTGCTGGTGGAGCAGAACGTGCAGCACGCCATCGACCTGGCCGAGATGACCTTCGTCCTGGAATCGGGCCGCATCACGCTCTCCGGCGGGCGCGAATTGAAGATGAATGAGCATGTGCGGCGGGCCTACCTCGGCCTCTGACAGGCTGCTGAAAAAGGCCCATCTGCGGCGTTGGCGCGCTCGGGCACTCCCTGCGGCGTACCCGGCGTACGCCTCAGTCGGCCCTTCGCGCGCCGCCTTGCACCTGGACCTTTTTGAGCAGCCTGCGGGACACGGGTTCTTGGTCAGCCTGCTCTCGCAGGCTGCTGAAGAAGACCCAAGATCTCTCCCCGCTGCTGACGTTGCGGCGCGGGCGGGGCCTTGGCGCGCTCGGCGACCCGCGGGTCGCTGCGCGTGCGATTGAAGATCTTGGATTGGGAATCCTCAATCCCAAATCGCACATCCTCAATCATTATGGATCAGAGCGCGCGGTTCGTGGGGCGGCCGATCCGGCGGCGGGAAGACCCGCGGCTGCTCGCCGGCCAGGGCATCTACGTGGGGGATATGACTCTTCCCGGTACGGTCCACGCCGCCATCCTGCGCAGTCCCCACGCCCATGCCCGCATCCGGCGCCTTGACGCCG
>DASPOZ010000316.1:0-20582 GCA_035625755.1 Candidatus Sulfotelmatobacter sp. | reverse complement strand
CGGTTCCGGCAGTAGTAGCACGCGCCGCAGCTCACCGAGAAGGGGGCCACCACGCGGTCGCCGCGCCCCACCCCGCGCACTTCGGACCCTACCGCCTCCACGACCCCCACGAACTCGTGGCCGATGGGAAACACGTCGCCCACGCCCACGCGGCCGTGGTACGGGTGCAGGTCCGACCCACAGATGGCGCTGGTGGTGATCTTCACGATGGCGTCGGTCGGCTGCTCGATGCCGGGATCGGGTACCGTCTCCACGCGCACATCGCCCTTCCCGTGGAAGATGACCGCCTTCATGGATGCGCCTCCCTCCGTTGTCCGGCGCCCGGCGCCCCGTCCCATGCGGGGCGGGTGCCGGGCGCGCAACAGGCTGCTGAGAAACCCGAACCTTCCCAGGCTGCTCAAAAAGGTCCAGGTGCAAGGCGGTGCGCGGGGCGAGGCGCGAGACGTACTCGGCCCGTACGTCGCAGCGCCGCGCGAGCGCGCCAACGCCGCAGATGGGCCTTTTTCACAGCCTGTTAAACCAGGGCGCGGCCAGCGTCAGGCGCCGGCCGCCCACGGTGTGGGCGGCCCGGGGCCCCCACGGCGTAGGCGCTCGTGCGCCAGACCCCCCGAGCGTTCCGGGCGGCCCGCCCGGTCCTCCCCTTCCTCTCGCCCCTCCTCGCGTCCGGCGCGTTCGCCCTCCGGTCGCCCCAGTTGCCATAACACGGCGTAGGCGTTGAGCGCGTCAGGCCCCACGCCGGACCACTGGCTGGGGCGGGGGGGCCGCAGCCCCCGGGCGCATTTCCGTGGCACACCCCTTGCTCCTACGCGAGGGTGCGGTCGGCCGGTCTGGCCGGCACGGGAAGGAGGGAACGACGATGGAACGGTTGCGCGGCACGATCCAGAGCCGGGGATTTCACACGCTGCTGGTCAAGCTGGCCCTGGGCTTCGGGATGATCCTCTGGATGTTCGTGGTGGCCACCCTATCCCACGCGTAGCGGCGGCCCGCGCGGGACACGCGCCCGAGCCGACGACGCCCATCGAAGCGGATCCGGTTTACGCCGCGTGACGGGGCTCGGCGCAGCCACCCCCCCGATCCCACACGGACCCGGCCTCCTGCGCGTGTCAAGCCCCGCGGGCCCAGGCATCGGAGCGGGGCGCGGGCGCTCGCGTCACTGGCTCAGCATCAAGAGACCCTGCACGGGATCGAGTTGGACCTGGAAGCGCGAGAGGAAACTGTTGCCCAGGAGGCCCACCACCTGGCCGCCGTGGGGCAGATCGAACACCGCCACTTGCACGTCTCGCGCCTCCACCCCGCCCACCTGGATGCTCTCCACGCTGGCCACGGGCACCTGGATCGTGCCCGACGCGGTGCGGATGGTGAGGGTGGGGGAGCCGGGCCCGAAGAAGATCCCCAGCTCCTGGGCCACCGCAGTCGAGATGGTGGCGAGGCTGGCCCCCGTGTCCAGGTAGAACAGGGCATCGCGCCGGCCGTTGAGCAGGGCCCGCACGAGGAACGCGTTCCCCTGGCGGATCAGGGGCACGGAGACCCGGCCGCCGCTGAGGGTCGGCGGCTCCGCGAACCCGCCCAGGGTCATGTCCAACCGCTCGGTGAATCCGGCCCGCACGCCGACGGCGCGGGTGTAGCCGGTGAAGCCCTGCTTCTGGACGCTGAGGCGGTAGTTTCCGGGCGGCACCCGGCTGAAGGTGAAATGGCCCTGGCTGTCCGTGTAGGCGCTCCCGAATCCCTCCAGGACCACATCCGCCCCTTCCAGCAGCACGGCGTTCTGGGAGGCCACAGTGCCGGTCACCGCCCCCGTCGACGCCGTCCCCTGGGCGCTGGCCGAGGCGGCCGGGAAGGCCGCCGCCGCGAGGGCCGCCATCAGCCCCCACACCAGCGTCGCCGTCCTTACGCTGAGATGCATCGGCAGAGCTCCGTGAGGTTCCCGCGCCCCCGCCCGGGCCGCGCGCCTACCAGGGTGCTGAAAAAGGCCCAACATCTCTCCTCGCTGCCTCGGCGGCAACGGGTGGGGCGTTGGCGCGCTCGGACATCTTACCCCGCCGCCTCGGCGCCGGCGGGTGGGCTGCGACGTACGGCCCCAGTACGCCTCCGACCCACTTTCGTGGGTACCCCGCGCATCGCGCGCCGCCTTGCATCTGGACCTTTGTGAGCAGCCTGGGCAAAGCCAAGTTCTTCAGCAACCCCTTAGAGGCGGAAGAGTTGTCGGGCGGTGTCGCCCAGGATGCGCTGTTGGTCCGCCCGCGGCACGTCCAGCTCTTGGATGGAGGTGACGGCCCGCTTCAGGTCCCCGATGACGTGGGGGTAGTCGCTCCCCATCACCAGGCGGTCCGCGCCTACGGACATCAGGGCGCACGTGAGGGCGGGCCGGTGGAAGGACACGGTATCATAGTAGAGCCGCCGATAGTAGTAAGACGGGAGCTGGGGCGCGTAGTCGTAATTGGGCCGGTAGGCCCGGTAACCGTTGTCCAGCCGTTCCATCAGGTACGGCAGCGTGGCCCCCAGGTGCGGGACGATGAACGGAAAGTTCGGGTGCCGGTCGAACACGCCGGCGTAGACCATCCGGGACACGGTCAGCGTCGTCTCGAACATGAAGCCCACCATGGGGGCCAGCCCGAAGTCCCGCATGTGCTCCGAGGGCAGCGGCTCCATGGGATGGAGGAAGGCCGGGAGGCGCAGCGCCTCGAGACGCGCGAAGAGGGGCTCGAAGTCTGGCTCGGCCAGGCAGGCCCCGGCCACGTGCGTGCCCAGGACCACGCCGACCATCCCCAACTCCTGCGTGGCGCGGTCCAGTTCCTTCAGCGCCTCGGGCATCCCGGCCGTCAGCGGCAGGCTGGCCAGGCCCTTCAGGCGGTCGGGGTGCCGCCGGCAGACGCCGGCGAAGTGATCGTTCATGGTGCGGGCGAGCCACACGGCGTCCGGCCCGTCCACGAAGTAGACGTTGGGGCACGAGAGGGAGACCACCTGGACGTCCACGCCGACCCGGTCCATGTCCCGCAGGCGATCGTCGGTGCTCGCCATCTCCTTGGTCACGCCCAGGAAGCGGGCCCCCTTGTACTTCAGGATGGTCCGCCCCGTGGCGTCGGTGGTCACCTCGAAGCGGCGGGACCCCCAGGACATGAGCTTGTCCAGGTACTCGGGGGGAAGGATGTGCGTGTGCACGTCGATGATCATGCCGGTTCCTGGCACTCCGCGCCGCGCGGGCCTCGGATCCCCGCCGTATCGCCGCCCGATCGGCCGGAGTGTGGGCACCTTAGCAACCGCTCCCGCGCCCTGTCAAGGAACCGCGGGGGCGTCGTGACGCTCCCTGGAGCAGCGCGCGGCCGGCCCGCCGCGGGCCGCCATCCTACCGAAGGGCGTTGTCATTCGCCGGCGCCTGCGGTACAAAGGGCCCGACGTGGAGACACGCGCCCGCCCGCCCGCCCGTTCCTTCCCCACGCGGGACACGTTTCGCCCAATGCTTTGTCTGCTGCTGGCGGCCTGGGCCCTGCTGCTCGCCGCGCCCGTCGGCGCCGTCCCGAAAAGGACGGCGGCAAAACCGAAGGGGGCCGTGCACGTCGTCCAGCCCGGGCAGACCCTGTTCCGCATCGCGCAGGCCTATGGCGTGCCGCTGGCCACGCTGGTCGAGGCCAACCGGTTGAAGTCGCCCAACGCCATCTGGGCCGGCCAGCGCCTGGTCATCCCGGGCGCCAGGGCCCCCCGCGCCGTTCCCCCCCGCCACCCCCTCAGCCATGCCGAACGGCGGGACCTGGAACGGACCCTGGTGGAGGACCGGGAGCCGCCCCCGCTCCCGGCGGGCTGGGCCCCGCCGGATCCCAAGGGGCCGGGGGAATTCATCTGGCCGGTGCAGGGGCCGGTGACCTCGCCCTTCGGACCGCGCGGGTCCCGCCGGCACGCGGGGCTCGACATCGGATCGCCGCGCGCCCAGCAGGTGGCGGCCGCCGCCGACGGGGAGGTGACCTTCGCCCAGGCCACCCGCGGGGGGTTCGGCAACGTGGTGGTGCTGGAACACGAGGGGGGATTCAGCACCGTGTACGCGCACCTCTCCATCATCATCGCCCGGGAGGGCGAATCCGCGCGGCAGGGGCAACCCATCGGAGGGGTGGGCACCACGGGGAACGCCAGCGGGCCGCACCTGCATTTTGAGATCCGCCACCGGGGGGTTCCCCTGGATCCCCAGCGCTACCTCCCGCAGACGCTGGACGAGCTGCTGGACGAACTCGCCGGTCACAGGCCGTAGCCTCTCCCCTAACTCCAATACTGTACACGTAGGGCGGGACACGGCCTCGGCCTTCGAGCGAATCCCCCCGCCCCCCCGTTTTGCCAGAAATCCCCCCTCCGCCCCCTTTGGCAAAGGGGGGGACGGGGGGATTTCCAAAAGAGGCGATGTGAGGATTTCGCCTCGGTGACCGCCAAACTGAACAGCATTGCTGCTGGGTCTGGGGCGTGGGGCGGCGGAAGTGTGCGGGAACGCGGGATTCCCTGTTGCAATCCCGTGGGAATGGCGCTAATGTTGTTTTTTGCATGCCGCGCGTATATTGGGCGGGGGCCGCCGCGCCAGGCACCACCGAAGGGAAGCCGCCCCGCGGGAGACCGTCGGGGGGACTCTCCGAGCGGGGACTTGCGGCGGGAGGAGGTGAATGACGGTGCCCGCGTCGAAGCCAGGGGCCTGGGCCGCCACAGACCGCAGCCGGGGCCCCCAAGGCGAGTCTCGGCCATGATCCAGGCATATCATCTGTACAAGACGTATGGCCGGGACGTCGAGGCGTTGGTGGACGTCAGCCTCCATGTGGAGAAGGGGGAATTCGCCTTCCTGGCCGGCCCCAGCGGGGCCGGCAAGACCACCCTCCTGCGCCTCATCTACCGGGACGAACTACCCACCTCCGGCCAGATTCTGGTGAATGGGCGCAATGTGGTGAAGCTGCCGGAACGCCATCTGCCCTATCTACGGCGGAGCATCGGTGTGGTCTTCCAGGACTTCAAGCTCCTGAAGGACCGGACGGTGTTCGAGAACCTGGCCCTGGTGGCCCGCGTCCTCGGCATGCGGGCGGCGGCCGGCAAACGGAAGGTGGCCCAGCTCCTGCGGCTGGTGGGCCTGAGCCATCGGGCCAACGCCATCCCCTATAAGCTCTCGGGCGGGGAGCAGCAGCGCGTGGCCGTCGCCCGCGCGCTGATGAACGATCCCATGATCCTGTTGGCGGACGAGCCCACCGGCAATCTGGACGCGGAGCTGGCCGCGGACATCATGCGCCTGCTGCGGGAGATCAATGCCAAGGGGACCACGGTGCTGGTGGCCACCCACGACCAGGACCTGGTGCGGGAGTACGGGCGCCACGTCCTGGTGCTGAAGCAGGGCCGCGTCGTGGAGGACTACGGGGACGGGCGATGATCGACCGCCTGCGCCATACGCTGACGGATGCCCTCACGAACCTGGGCCGGGCCGGCTGGGGCGGCCTGGCCTCGGTCTGCACCATCGCCGTCGCCTTCCTCATCGTGGGAATCTTCCTGCTCCTGGCGCAGAACCTGGGGGCGGCCCTGGCCCAGTGGCGCGATCAGTACCAGGTCACCGTGTTCCTGGACGACGGCATCACGGCGGACCAGTTGGCGCTGCTGAAGAAGCGCATCGCCAACGAGCAGGCCGTGCGCGCCGTGGCCTTCCTCTCCAAGGTTGACGCCCTGCAGGCCTTCAAGAAGGAACTGAAGGGCCGCGAGAGCCTGTTGGAGGGGCTGGGCGAGAACCCGATCCCGGCTTCCTTCCAGCTCCGCATCCGGGACGACTACCAGACGCCGGCGGCCCTGCGGCAGCTGGCGGCGTTCCTCTCGCGCCTGGAGGGGGTGGAAGAGGTCCAGTACGGCCAGGAGTGGATCGACCGGATGGCGGCGGTCCTGAAGGTGGTCCAGCTGGTAGGCCTGAGCGTGGGGGTCGCCCTCGGCCTGGCCTCCCTGCTCATCGTGTCCAACACGGTGCGGCTGGCCATCTACGCGCGCGCCGATGAGATCGAGATCATGCGGCTCGTGGGGGCCACGAAGATGACGGTCCGGCTCCCCTTCCTCCTGGAGGGCCTGATCCAGGGGGGGGTCGGGGCCGGCCTGGCCGTGGCCCTGCTGTTCGGCGCCTACCGCGCCACCATGTACCAGCTACAGATGACGCCGGGCCAGGTGTACGGGCTGGGCCTGGGCAGTTTCCTCCCGGGCGGGGCGGCCGGGGCCCTGGTGGGGGCCGGGGCGGTCCTGGGGGCCTTCGGGAGCCTGCTGCCGGTGAGCCGGCTCCTGCGCGCATGAGCGGCGCACGGGGCCAGCGGGGGGGCAGAGGAGCGGGGGAGCAGGGGTGCGGCGTTCGGCGCCCCCGCCCCTCTGCGCCCCCGCCCCTCCGCAAGTCCGTCATCGCGCGCGCGGTGGCCCTCTATGCCTTCGCGGGGTTGGCGGCCGTAGCGGTCGGCGCCCGCGCATGGGCCGCCGAGGAGTCCAAGGCGAAGGCCTCCGAGACTCGCGACCGGTTGCGGGAGATCAACCGGAATCTGGAGCGGGAGCGCCAGCGCGCCCGGGAGGCGGGCCAACGGGAACGCGACCTGGCCCAGGAGATCCGCGGCGTCGAGGCGGACCTCCAGAAGAAGAACAAGGAACTCAAGGACCTGCAGGCGAAGCTCCGGGGCAGCACGGAGCGGATCGGCGCCCTCGGCCAGGAGATCCGCGGCGCCGAGGGGCGGATGGCCCGTTCGCGCGCCCTGCTGGCACGCCGCCTGCGGGCCATCTACAAGCAGGGACGCCTGGCCTACGTCCGGCTCCTCCTGGGGGCGGACGATATGTCCGGCGCCGCCACGCGCTTCAAGTACCTGGCCTCCATCGCGGCCCAGGACCGCCGCGTGGCCACCGCCTACCAGGGCGTCCTGGCGGACCTCACGGCCAAGCGGCAGGCGCTGGAGGCCTACAAGGCCGAGGTGGCGGTCGCCCGGGAGACGGTAGAGGTCCGGCAGCACGAGATCGCCGAGGAGCAGCGCAAGCGCCAGATCCTTTTGGCCAACGTCCGGGAAGAGAAGCTCGGGCACCTCACCGCGGCCCGGAAGCTGGAGGAGGCCGCCAGGGACCTGCAGAACCTGATCGCCCGGCTGGGCCGCGAGGAGGCGGCGCCACGGCGCCGTACCCCGGCGCCCGCGGTCCAGCCGCCGCCGGCCGACGGGGGGGCCTTCGCCGCCCTCAAGGGGAACCTTCCCTGGCCCACCGCCGGCACCGTGGCGTCGGGGTTCGGGCGGCAGGAGAACCCGAAGTTCCGGACGGTCACGTACAACCGGGGCATCGAGATTACCGCCGCCATGGGGCGGCCGGTCCTGGCGGTACACGACGGCACCGTGCTCTTCGCGGACTGGTTCCGGGGGTACGGCCGCCTCGTCATCCTGGACCACGGCAGCGGGTACTTCACCCTGTACGCCCACGCCTCGGAGCTGCTGGTGAGGGTGGGGGATCAGGTGGCCCGCGGCCAGCCCATCGCCCGCGTGGGCGATACGGGATCCTTGGAGGGCCCGCAGCTGTATTTCGAGGTCCGTTATCGGGGCAAGCCGCAGGACCCGCTGGCCTGGCTCGAGCGCAAGGCGCCATAAGGCGCCGCAACCCGCCCGCCACGAGTGCGGGCAGCCTCCCCCTTGGGGGAGGACGTTCTTCGCAATAGGAGGTTCCACCCATGCTCCCCGCCCGAATCCGCCACCATGCGAAGCCCCTCCTCTTCTTCTTCGCCCTGGGCCTGCTGGTCCTCACCAGCGGCGTGCAACACGGGGTCACCGCCCAGGAGGATACCTACGAGAAGCTCAAGGTCTTCACCGAGGTCCTCTCCATCGTCCAGACCAACTACGTGGACGAGGTGAATTCCAAGGACCTGCTCTACGGGGCCGTGCGGGGCATGCTGGAGACGCTGGACCCACACAGCTCCTTCATGACACCGGACAGCTTCAAGGAAATGCAGGTGGAGACCCAGGGGAGCTTCGGTGGCCTGGGCATCGAGATCACCGTGAAGGACCGGCAGCTCACGGTGGTGGCCCCCATCGAGGGGACCCCGGCGGACCGGGTGGGGCTCCACGCCGGGGACCGGATCGTGCGGATCGATGACAAGCCCACCAAGGACCTGACCCTGATGGAGGCCGTGCGGCGCCTGCGCGGGCCCAAGGGCACCAAGGTGACCATCGGCGTCCTGCGCGAGGGCTGGACCGAGCCGCGGGACTTCGAGATCGTCCGCGAGGTCATCCAGGTCAAGAGCGTCCGGTCCAAGGACCTGGGGGAGGGGGTGGGGTACATCCGCATCAACTCCTTTCAGGAGCGCACCGGCAAGGACCTGGAGCGGGCCATCGAGCAGCTCATGAAGGAGGGGGACAAGGCCTTCGTCCTAGACCTCCGCAACAACCCGGGCGGCCTGCTGAACCAGGCCGTGTTCGTGAGCGACCTCTTCCTGGACAAGGGTCAGCTCATCGTGTACACCTCCGGCCGCATGAAGAATCAGGACCTGCGGTTCACGGCGGAGCATTCCAGCAACTTCCCCAAGTTCCCCATGGTGGTGCTGGTGAACGGCGGATCGGCCAGCGCCTCCGAGATCGTGGCCGGGGCCCTGCAGGACCACAAGCGAGCCGTGGTGCTGGGCACCAAGACCTTCGGCAAGGGCTCCGTGCAGACCGTGATCCCCCTCTCGGACGGGTCCGGCCTGCGCCTGACCACGGCCAAGTACTTCACGCCCAAGGGGCGGTCCATCCACGGCACCGGCCTCGAGCCGGACATCGTGGTGGAGCTCCCCCGGCCCGCCGCGCAGGCGGCGGTCCACCAGCTCCGCGAGGCGGACCTGCAGAAGCAGCGGCCCACGGCCCCGCCGCAGGAGCGGAAGATCGGGGACGAGGATGGGGACGCGGGCGCGCCCACCGCCCGCCCGGAGGTGGGCGACGTGAAGAGCGATATCCAGCTCCAGCGGGCCCTCGAGATCCTCAAGGCCACCCGGATCCTGGAGCGTTCGGTGGAGCCCACCAAGTCGCCCAGCTAGGCGCCGCCGTTCCCGTGGCCGGAGGGCGCCCCGCGCGGCGGGGCGCCCTCCGGCTGTTTCTGCGCCTTGAGCCCCCCCCCGATTTCTGCTAGCCTCAATTCAGGACTGAGGCGCGAGGACTGAGGATTGAGCGGCCTCCTGGCCTCAGTCCTCAGCACTCAGTCCTCATGGCTGTGGTGAGGGGATGGCGTCCTTCGTGCTGGGCATCGAGACCTCGTGCGACGAGACGGCGGCCGCCGTGGTGGAGGACGGCGCCGTCATCCGCTCGAACGTGGTGGCCGCCCAGGCGGAGGTGCACGGGCCCTATGGGGGCATCGTCCCCGAGCTGGCCTCGCGCCGACACATCGAAATGATCCTCCCGGTGATCTCCAGGGCTCTCGAGGATGCCGGGGTGGGGCTGGGGGACCTCGGCGGCATCGCCGTGACGGCGGGGCCCGGCCTGGTGGGATCCCTCCTGGTGGGGCTCTCGGCGGCCAAGGCCATGGCCTACGTGCGCGGCCTGCCCCTGGTGGGTGTGAATCATCTGGAAGGGCACATCGCGGCGGCCCGCCTGGACCACCCGGAGCTGGAGCCGCCCTTCGTGGCCCTCATCGTGTCGGGGGGGCACACGCACCTGTACGCGGCGCAGGCCTGGGGGCGCTATCGGCTGCTGGGCCGCACGCGCGACGATGCGGCGGGGGAGGCGTTCGACAAGGTGGCCGGCCTCCTGGGCCTGGGTTACCCGGGCGGCCCCCCCATCGAGCGGGCCGCGCGGGACGGCGACCCCGAGGCCGTGGCCTTCCCGCGGGCCGTCCTCAGCGACGGCGCGTTGGACTTTTCGTTCAGCGGCCTCAAGACGGCCGTGGTCCACCGCCTGCGCCGCCTGGGGTGGGACGGGGCGCGGCGGCCCGTGCCCCTGGCCCCCGGGCAGGCGGCCGACATCGCGGCCGGCTTCCAGGCCGCGGCGGCCGACATGCTGGCGCGCAACACCTGGAAGGCGGCGCGGGCCGCCCGCGCGACGCGCGTGGTGGCGGCCGGGGGCGTGGCCTGCAACGGCGCGCTGCGGGACCGGCTGGCCGCGGGCGCGGCCGAGAGGGGGCTGGACCTGTTCCTGCCCCGCCCGGCGTTGTGCACGGACAACGCCGCCATGATCGCCGCGGCCGGCGCCCGCCGCCTGGGGGCCGGCGAGCGGGCCGGCCTGGACCTGAATGCGGACCCGAACCTCCCGCTGCATTCGCTGTAAGGCGGTAGAAGAATGGCGATCCTGCCCATCCTGATCTACGGGGCGCCCCAGCTCCGGCAGAAGGCCCGGCCGGTGACGGTCGTGGACGGGCCGGTGCAGCGCCTGATCGACGACATGGTGGAGACCATGTACGCCGCGCCGGGCGTCGGCCTGGCCGCCAACCAGGTGGGCGTCCTCCAGCGCATCATCGTGGTGAATCCCACCGAAAAGCAGGACCCGGAGGGGCTCCAGGCCATCATCAACCCGGAGATCGTGCTGGCCGAGGGGGAGGTGGTAGCCGAGGAGGGATGCCTCAGCATCCCCGACGTGCGCGAGGACGTGGCCCGCTTCCGCCGGGTGGTGGTGAAGGGGATCGGGCGGGACGAGAAGCCGCTGGAGGTGGAGGCCGCGGAACTGGCCAGCCGCGTCCTCCAGCACGAGATCGACCACCTGGACGGCGTCTTGTTCGTGGACCGTCTCTCGCCGGCCAAGAAGACCCTCCTCAAGCGCCAGCTCAAGAAGCGCTTCCTGGGCACGGCCTGATCGGGGCCGTCGCCCATCATCCATCGTGCCATCGCCCCTGCCCCCTCTGGCCCCCGGTCCATGAGGGTCCGGCGCCGGCGCGCGCCCTTCGCCCGTCGGGCCCGCGCCGAAAATGCTGGCCTTCGGCGCGCCGTTGTGGCATTTTCTTGCCACGAGACCTTCGGTCCTGCGAGGCCCCCGCGGCGATGTCGCCGGGGGCGGGCGCTGGGATGCGCCCTCGGGGGGCCCGTCGGGGTGTTGCCTTGCCGGCAGCGCTCGGGCCCGCGGCCCTGGAGGCGCGGGCGCATCATGGGAGGGCGGAGATGAAGGTCCTCTGCTGTCATCCGAGCGGGCTCATGTACACGAAGGTGTTCCTGCGCCTGGAGCCGCTCGGCGTCGAGCTGGTCGCCGCGGCCGCGCGCCGGGCCGGACACGACGTCCGGATCCTGGACCTGCAGGTCTTCGCCCACCAGGATTACTTCCGGCTCCTGGGCGAGTGGGGCCCCGACGCGGTCTGCTTCGGCCTGAACTACCTGGCCAACATCCCCGAGGTCGTCGATCTCGCCAAGGAGACCAGGCGGAGGCTGCCGGACTGCTTCTTCTTCGTGGGGGGCCACAGCGGGTCGTTCACGGCGCAGGAGGTCCTGGAGCACGCGGCCGGGGCCATCGACTGCGTGGCCAAGGGGGAGGGCGAGGAGGTCGTGCCGCAGCTCCTGCGGGCGGCGGCCGACGACCGGCGGCGGCTCCACGCGCTCCCCGGGGTGGTGACCCTGGACGGCGAGGGCCCGCCGCCCCGGAGGATCGAAAGCCTGGACGCCCTCAGCCCCGCCCGCGACCTGCTGCCGAGGCGCCGGAAGTACTTCATCGGCGTGCTCGATCCGGCGGCCTCCATCGAGTTCACCCGGGGCTGTCCCTGGGATTGCGTCTTCTGCAGCGCCTGGACCTTCTACGGGCGGAGCTATCGGAAGAAGGCGCCCGAGGCCGTGGGCGAGGAGCTGGCCGGCATCCGCGAGCCCGGCATCTTCATCGTGGACGACGTGGCCTTCATCCAGGCGGACCACGGCTTCGCCATCGGCCGGGAGATCGAACGGCGGGGGATCCGGAAGCGGTACTACCTGGAGACCCGGGGGGACGTGCTGCTGCGGAACAAGGAGGTCTTCGAGTACTGGCGGCGCCTGGGCCTGGAGTACATGTTCCTGGGGCTCGAGGCCATAGACGAGGAAGGCCTCAAGCTTCACCGGAAACGGGTCAGCCTCTCCAAGAACTTCGAGGCCCTGGAATACGCGCGCTCGCTGGGCATCGCGGTGGCCATCAACATCATCGCCGACCCGGATTGGGACGAGGCGCGGTTCCGGGTGATCCGGGAGTGGGCCCTCTCCATCCCCGAGATCGTGAACGTGAGCGTGAACACCCCGTATCCGGGGACCGAGACCTTCCTCACCGAGTCGCGCAAGTTCATCAGCCGCGACTACCGCCTCTTCGACATCCAGCACACGGTCCTGCCCACCCGCCTGCCCCTGGAACGCTTCTACGAGGAACTGGTGAAGACCCAGCAGGTCCTGAACATGAAACACCTGGGGTTCGCCGCCCTCCGGGAAACCGCCTTCCTCGCGGCCCGGCTCCTGGCCAAGGGACAGACCAACTTCGTGCGGATGCTGTGGCGGTTCAACAAGGTCTACGACGCGAAGCTGCAGCTCGCCGACCACCGGCAGCCCGTGAAGTACCCCATGCGACTCCCCGCGGCGCCCGCCGAGGGGAAGGTGAATCAACGGGCCCTGTTCATCCTCCCGGCGGAGCCGGCGAAGACGGAACCCGCGGTGGTCTAGCAGGCTGCTGAAAAAGGCCCATCTGCGGCGTTGGCGCGCTCGCGCGCTCGCTGCGGCGTACATCCCAGTACGCCTCGCTCGGCGCGTCGCGCGCCGCCTTGCATCTGGACCTTTTTGAGCAGCCTGCGGCAGGGGTGCTGGTCGAGGTGTCCCGGGGCACTGCCCTCGACCTGGGGGCCCGGGACTCGGCTGTAGCCCGGCAGCCGGAACTCGCGGCGGGGGCGCTATGCGCCGTCGGGGAGCAGGAGGACCTTGCCCTTGTTCTTGCGGTCCAGGACGTACTGGAAGGCGGCGCGGGCGTCCTTCAGCGGGAAGGCGCGGTCGATCATGGGCCTCAGGCGGCCCTGGGCCAGGTGGTCCAGGAGGGCGCGCAGCTCCAGGATGGAGCCCAGGTTGGTGCCGAGGATCCGCAGGTTCTTGGAGTACACGTGGCGCAGGTCCATGCGGGCCCAGTGGGTATCGTGGGACCCGATGGTGACCAGCACGCCGAGCCGCGTGAGGGCGTAGATGCTCCGCTCGAAGGTCTCCCCGCCGATGTGCTCGATGACCACGTCCACGCCGCGCTTGTTGGTCCACTGCCGCACGGCCTGCACGAAATCGTCCTTGCGGTAGTTGACCACGCGCTCGGCGCCCAGGGAGCGGGCGAACTCGATCTTGTCGTCGGCGCCCACCGTGGTGATGACGCGGGCCCCGACGAGGCGCGCGATCTGGATGGCCGCGCTGCCCACCCCGCTCCCCGCCGCCTGCACCAGTACCGTCTGGCCCGGCTTCAGGTCCGCCTGGGCGATGAGGGCGTGCCAGGACGTGAGCATGGCCATGGGGACGGCGGCGCCGGCCTCGAAGGAGACGGCGTCGGGCAGGGGCACGATATTGGCGGCCGGCGCCTTCACGAACTCGGCCTGCCCCCCGTCCCTGTGGGCGCCCAGGTAGCCGTAGCGCACGCAGACGGTGCGCTCGCCGCGCAGGCAGTACTCGCACGTCCCGCAGGAGAAGCCCGGGAAGATGACGACGCGCTGCCCCCGGGCGAACCCCTTCACGGCAGACCCCGTCTCCTCCACCAGGCCGGTGGCCTCGCACCCGTTGACGTGGGGCAGGCCCTCCGGCGGCGGAAAGCGGCCGTCCAGCAGCAACATGTCCACGTGGTTGATGCCGCTGGCCTTGACGCGCACCAGGACCTCGTTGGCCTCGAGCGCCGGGTCGCGGTAGTCGCCGTAAAGCACCTTGTCGGCCCCGCCGTGTTCCTTGAAGAATGCCGCCTTCACTGTGCCTCCTCCGCCGCCCCCGCTGGGCGCCGCCATCTGATGCCCGTCCTGCCGATCCGTCCTCGCCTCGCGAGCGCGCCAAGGCCTCACCCGCCGCCCTTCCGTCGGCGGCGGGATAAAGACGCTGGCCCTTTTCCAGCAGCCTGCTACATGCGGCCCAGCTCCCGCAAGGCCCGGTCCACGAAGCGGCGGTCGAAGAACTTGTCCAAGGGCACCGGCTCCTTCAGGTAGCCCACCCTCAGGAGGAAGTCCACGGTGTAGCTATACGCCGCCTCCGAGATGTCTCCGTTCACCCCCCACTGGCGCGGATCCGCCAGGTCATAGGCCCTGCCCAGGAGTTCCGGGGGCTCGTCCTTCAGCGCTTTCATGGCGATGCCCACGGTGCCCGCCCTGTTGGCCGCCATCCAGCGACCGGCCTCCAGCATGGCTCTGGTGAGCCCGTAGATCGTCTCCGGGGCCCTCTCGAGGTAGTGTTCCCTGGCCACGCCGAACTCGTAGGGGACCTCCGGCACGATCTTCGACACTTGTACCAGGTCGATGGTCTCGGGGTACTGGGCCAGCTTGGCGGCCTCCATGTTCGTGACGAGGGTGGCGTCCACCTTGCCGGCCGTGAGGGCCTTGAAACGGTCCGCCGGGGAACCCAGGGCGATGTACTTGACCTTCTCCGGGTCCACGCCGCTTCGCTGCAACACGATGCGGGGGATATGGTACGAGATCGTCCCGATCCCGGAGACGGCGATATTCTTTCCCGCCAGCGCCTGCAGCGTTCCGGCGGAATCCTTCCGGGCGACGAAGTGGAATGGAAGGACCGGGTGGGGGACCATCCAGGCGCGGATGCGAGCCCCCTTGGCGGCGCTCACGATGGCGTCGGTGGCGCCGACGATGGAAACGTCCAGCTCGCCGGCCAGCAGAGCCTTCATGTTGATGGCGCCCCCCCGGAAGGCGATCACCTGCACGTCCAGGCCGTACTTCCCGAAGAATCCCCGCTCCACGGCGACATAGGGGGTGAGCACGTCCGAGGACGGAGGGGACAGCGAGGTGCCCAGCCGGACCTTCACGGCCTGGGCCCCGGCGCGGACCGGCGCCGCGCACAGCGCGGCGACGAGGACCGGCGGCACGACCAGGAGGGCGCACCAACGACGGCTCACGGGCTTCTTCCGTTCAGCGCGGCCCCGTGGGGGGCGGGCCCGGAGGCACAGGCGGCGCGGTGGGGAGACATGAGGCTTGGGCGGCGCGGCAGGCCCGCCGATGCGAGTTCCTTTACTTACCCGCGCACCCGTGCCAGGGTGCGCTCCATCTGCTTGAGGTGTTTCAGGTCGTGGTAGGCGGTGAAGGCCATGCGCTCGTACAAGGTCAGGGGCCCCATGCGGCGGTGGACGACGAACCGCACGCTCAGGTCCTGGTCGCGGAGCGGGGCGAGGAGTTCCTGCGTGTGGGCCCGCGCCGCCCGCAGGCCCCCCAGCAGCTCGGACAAGGGCTTCCCCGGGGTTGGCGTGAGCTCGGGCGGGTGGGTACCCTTGCCGGATATGGCGATGTCCCACGAATCCTCGAGGCGAATGGGCCGTGTCCTGAGGACCTCGCTGTGGTCGTACTCGTGAGGCTTGGCGTTGGCCGCCGCGTCGGCCAGCTTCGCCATGATCTGCCGTTCCGTGATGGCCAGGTGGTCCGCGATCTCGCCCACGGACCATTCGTTCTCGGCCGGGCGCCGGTTCGCCTGAGCCTGGGTCACCGCGCCCAGCAAGGCCAGCACCTTGCCGCGCGCCTCTTCCAGCAGCGCGAAGGCCCGATCGAACCGCTCCCGGTTCACGGCCACGGCATCTTGGCTCATCGTATCCCTCGCGACCGAACCATGTCAGGCGGTTCGGCCGTTCAGTCGGATTTGGCGGCGGCCACCTCAGCGCGGAGGCGCGCCAGGGTCCGCTCCATCTGGGCCAGGTGCTTCAAGGCGTGATAGCCCTGAAATTCGATGTACTCGTACAGGTTCAGGGGGCCCAGGCGGTAGTGTTCGTAGTAGTAGCGCGCCAGGTCGCGATGGCGCAGGGGGCGGAGGGCGGCGGCGGTGGCCTCCCATGCGGCGCCCAGGTCCTCGGAGAGCTTCCGGATGTCGCCCCCGGGGATCGGGCGCACGGCCTCGGGGGCCACGCCCTTGCCTCCCTTGCCCACATCGGCGATGTCGGGGAGCGTGAACCGCCGCACGCCCACCACGGCGGCATAATCGAATCGGTCCGGGGGGTCGGACGCCACGGTCTCGGGACAATAGGCGCCCGCCCGCCGGATCACCAAGACCAGGTGGTGCGCGATCTCTCCGATGGACCAGGCCGCGGGGCCGGGTCGCCGCCCGGACTCGGCCTGGCCGACCTGCCCCAGGAAGGCCCGGGTGCGGGCCACGGCGTCCGCCGCCACGGCGAGGGCCTCTTCGAGCCGCTGCGACGCTTCGCCCGCGGGCTGCGCCACCACCGCCTCTGCCTCCGCCTCAAGATTCGAGGGACTTGGGGTCCTCCAGGTGGGCCTTGACGGTCTGGACGAACTTGGCGGCCAGCACGCCGTAGATCACCCGGTGGTCGCTGGACATGGTGACGGCCATCAGGGGGCGGATGGCCATGCTCTCGTCCCGCACCACCAGTTGCTTCTGGATGGCGCCCACGGCCAGGATGCCGCTCTGGGGCGGGTTGATGATGGCCGTGAAACTCTTGACGCCGTGCATGCCCAGGTTGGAGACGGTGAACGTGCCCCCGGCGTAGTCCTCCGGCGTCAGCTTCTTCTGCCGGGCCCGCTCCATCAGCGCGCCGGAGGCCCGCGCCATCTCTCCCAGGCCCAGCCGGTCGGCGTGCCGGATCACCGGCACCACCAGCGCCTCGTCTTCCAGGGCCATGGCCATGCCGACGTGGATATCCTCGTGGAGGACGATGGTCTCCCCCTCGACGGTGGAGTTCACCAGCGGGTGCGCCTTCAGCGCCAGGGCCACGGCCTTCACCACGAAGTCGTTGTAGGACGGCACGGGCATGCCCCGCGCCTCCCAGTAGGCCCGCCCCTTCTCGCGGAACTCCACGGCCGCCCCCATGTCCACGTCCATGGAGAGGTAGAAGTGGGGGGCGGCCTGCTTGTTGCGGGCGAGCCGCTCGGCCACCACCTTCTGCATGGCCGTCATGGGCACCGCGCGGCCGGGGCGCGCCGCCACGCGCTCGGCGATCCCCGCCGGCACCGCGGACCGGGCCTCCAGGAGCTTCAGGACGTCGCGCTCGCGGACCATCCCGCCCTGCCCTGAGCCGGCGACCTCGCGGAGATCGATCCCGTGCTCCTTGGCCAGGCGCTTGGCGATGGGGGACGCGGGGACGAAACCGGCCGCGCCCGCCGCCGCGGCCGTCGGCCGCACGGCAGGCGGCGCGGCCACCGCCGCCCGCAGAGGCGGCGGGGCGGATGCCATGACCGGTGCCGCCGCCGCGGCGGGCTGCGGCGCGGGAGCGGGGGCGGCCGGCGGCGCCCCTGGCGCGGCGGCGCTCAGAGAGGCGAGCAGCCTCCCGATGTCCTCGTTCGCCCCGGCGATGACCCCGATGGTGGTCCCTGCCGGGACGGTCGTCCCGGGGGGCACCACGATCTTCCGCAGCACCCCGCTGCCATTGGCCTCGATCTCCTGGGTCACCTTGTCCGTCTCGATCTCGAAGAGGGGCTCCCCCTGCTTGACGGGGTCGCCCTCCTTCTTCAGCCACTGGAGGATCTTGGCCTCCTCCATGGTCTGGCCGAACCGGGGAAGGAACACTTCCGTGGCCATGCGCCGCTCCGTCGGACTGCTTTGCTTCCCTCGCCCCTGCAGGGGGAGAGGGCCGGGTGAGGGGGGTAACTCCGAGCCGACGCCCATCCTCGTCCGCACCCGCTCCCGTTCCGGAGGGAGAAGGCAGGGCGGAGGGGGGCGGGGATCCCTACAGGACGGCGCGGACGCCGGCGGCGATCCGCTCCGCCGAGGGGATCATGCTGGCCTCGAGCTTCTCGTTGAACGGGATGGGGGCGTTGGGCGCCGTCACGCGCTTCACCGGCGCGTCCAGGTAGGGGAAGGCCTTCTCCATGACTTGGGCCGCGATCTCGCCCCCGATGCCGCCCCGCTCCACCGCCTCGTGCACCACCACGCACTTGTGGGTCTTCTTCACCGACTCCACGATCAGGTCCGTGTCCAGCGGCACCAGCCAGCGCGGGTCCACCACCTCGCACTCCATCCCCTCCCCGGCCAGGGCCTCGGCCGCCTGGAGGGCGAAGTGCACCATGCGGGAGGTGGCGACGACGGTCACATCGCGGCCGGGGCGCTTGACGTCGCCCTTCCCCAGGGGAACCAGGTGG
Source organism: Candidatus Sulfotelmatobacter sp. (assembly GCA_035625755.1). Taxonomy (GTDB): domain Bacteria; phylum Methylomirabilota; class Methylomirabilia; order Methylomirabilales; family DASPOZ01; genus DASPOZ01. The sequence goes on along the minus strand of DASPOZ010000316.1, from coordinate 2,432 downwards.
TCGCCGTCCGGCACCTCGCCCTTCACGGCGTAGAGCAGCTTGTGCTCGATGAACATGACGGGGTTGTCGTTCCGGATGGCCGTCTTGAGCATCCCCTTGGCGTCGGCCGCGGTGGAGGGCAGCGCCACGTAGAGCCCCGGGACGTGGAAGAACCAGGCCTCCAGGCTCTGGGAGTGCTGGGCGGCGTTGCCCCGGCCGGACCCCTGCTGCGCCCGGACCACCAGCGGCACCCGCGCCTTGCCGCCGAACATGTAGCGCAGCTTGGCCGCCTGGTTCACGATCTGGTCCATGGCCAGGCAGGCGAAGTCCAGGTACATCAGCTCGGCCACGGGGCGGCTGCCCGTGAGGGCGGCGCCGGTGGCCAGGCCCACGATGCCCAGCTCCGAGATGGGCGTGTCGCGCACCCGCTCGGGGCCGAACTCCTCCAAGATCCCCACGGTCACCTTGAAGGCGCCGCCGAAGACCCCCACGTCTTCCCCCATGAGGAACACCTTCGGGTCCCGCCGCATCTCCTCGCGGATCGCCTCGTTGATCGCCTGCGCGTACGTCTTCTCCGCCATCCCCGGCATCCTTCCCCTCGCCGGCCCGCGGGCCGAGCGGTCAGTTGGCGTAGATGTCCGTCATCACCTCGTCCAGGGCAGGCTCCGGGCTGTTCTGGGCGAATTCCACGGCCCGGTCGATCTCCTGGGTGGTCTCGGCCTGGACCTTCTGGAAGGCGTCGTCGCTCCCCAGGCCGCGGGACCGCAGGTAGTCCTCGAAGCGGAGGATGGGGTCGATCTTGCGCCACTTCTCCACCTCGTCCTTGGAGCGGTAGTTCTGGGGATCGCCCATGTTGTGGCCCTCGAAGCGGTAGGTCTTGGCCTCCACCAGGGTGGGCCCCTCGCCGCGCCGCGCCCGCTCCACCGCCGCCCGGGTCTTGGCGTACACGTCCACGATGTCGTTGCCGTTGGCCACGACGCCGGGGATGTTGTAGCCGGCCGCCCGGTCCGCCACGTTGGGCACGGCCGTGGCCTGCTCGAACTTGGTGGAGATGGCGTAGAGGTTGTTCTCGCAGATGAAGACCACGGGAAGCTTCCAGATGGCGGCGAAGTTCAGCGACTCGTGGAACGGCCCGATGTTCGCGCCGCCGTCGCCGAAGAAGGAGACGGCCACGCGGCCCTGGTTCAGGAGCTTCGAAGAGAGGGCCGCCCCGGCGGCGATGGGCAGGGAGCCGCACACGATGCCGTTGGCCCCCAGGATCCCGCGATCCATGTCGGCGATGTGCATGGAGCCGCCCTTCCCCTTGCAGTAGCCGGTGGCCTTGCCCATGAGTTCGGCCATCATCAGCTCGGTGCGGCCGCCCTTGGCGATGCAGTGGCCGTGGCCCCGGTGGGTGCTGGTGATGTAGTCGTCCTCGCGCAGGGCGGCGCAGGCCCCCACCGCCACGCCCTCCATGCCGATGTAGAGGTGCAGCGCCCCGCGCAGGATGTTGCGCATGTACAGATCGCGGGCCCGTTCCTCGAACAGGCGGACCCGGACCATGAGGCGATACATCTCATGGGCCTTCGCCGCCGTCAGGGCCGGTTCCGCCGCCTTCACCGCTTCCATCGCCTTGGCCATCTCCGTCCTCGCTCCTCCCGGCTCGCCCCCTCCGGGGGGTTCGCCGGCTGCTCCACGGGCCACCCTTGCCCCGGTCCGCGCCGGGTCAAACAATCTACCACATCCCCCGGGTCCGCGCTAGTCTGCTGAGCCAGAAGTCCGGGTGCGGGAACGGGCACGGATAGTGAAGGGTTTCTCGGGCCCGGGAGACTAGCGCTTGGGGGGCCGGATCCCGGGATTGAACTGGTTGGTCATGACCTCGTCCACGCCTACCTCGTGGGGCAGCGGGATGTACTTGGTGTACACCTCGATGGTCCGCTTCTTCTTGGCCGGGTCGATCCAGCCCAGCCCGTGCTCGGCGGCGGGCGGGGTGAGCATGTGGTCCACCGCGATCTGCCAGTGCTCGCGCACCAGCTCCGGGTTCGACTCCGGGAAGTTCTTCACGAACATGCGGGCGGCCTCGTCCGGCCGTTCGATGGCGGCCAGCCAGCCGCGCACCGTGGCCTCCAGGAAGCGGCGGATCACGTCGGAGCGGTCCTGGATCATCTTGTCGGTGGCCACGATGGAGTTGGCGTGCAGGTCCAGCCCCCACTCGGAATAGACAAGGCTGGTGATCTTCTGCCCCACCTGGCCCGCCGCCCGCTGGTAATTGGGGCGCTCGGTGATGAAGTTGGACGTGGCGTGGACCCGGCCCGAGACCAGGGCCGCCACCATGGCGTCCGGCGGCATGTCCACGAAGGTGACCCTGGAGGCATCCACGCCGTTGAGGGCGGCGAAGGCGGGGAACAATTCCCGCGCCCCGGCCCCCTTGGGCCCGCCGATGGACTTGCCCTCCAGGTCCCTGGGCTTTCGGA
>DASPOZ010000315.1:0-18258 GCA_035625755.1 Candidatus Sulfotelmatobacter sp. | reverse complement strand
CCGATCACCGTCATCATGTTGGTGGCGGCGATGGCATCCCGGACCTTCTCGCGGTCCAGGGAGCCGGCCCGCTCGATGGCATTGGCCACGACCTGCACGCAGGCGTAGCTGGGGCCCACGATGGGGTCGGCCGGGCGCCCCAATCGCTTCTGGTGCGCGGCATTCAGCTCGGCCACGCCGGGATATTTCACGGCGTGGTGCCAGCCCGGGGACAGGGCCACGTAGTCCCCCGCCTTGCCCAGGTTCTTGGACCAGACCGGCGGATCGGGGGCCCGGATGGCCATCAGATACTTGGGGGTGTAATCCAGTTCCTGCATCTGCTTCACGATGCCCATCCCGTCCGGCGGGTTGGGCAGCATGAAGATGGACTCGGCCCCGGCCCCCTTGGCCTTCAAGATGATGTCCGAGAAGTCCTTGGATCCCACCGCGTACTCCGCCCGCACGACGACCTGGTAGCTGAGGGACGCCGCGTCCTTCTGCCAGAGGTCGCCCAACTCCTTGCCCCAGTCCGTCTTCTCCAAGAACATGGCCACCTTCTTGGGGCGCCGGGCCTCGGGGACGTAGTCGTTCACGACCTGGAACGTCGCCCGGGCCTGGTCGGGGGACTTGGAGAAGGGGGAGAAGAGATATCGGTATCCCTGCTGGTGGATGGTGTAGAGGGAGAAGGCCACGCCGCAGTAGGGGATCTTGTTCTTCTCGGCGATGGCCGCGGCGGCCGCGTGCATGTCGCTGGCGAACCCCCCCAGGTAGGCCACCAGGCCCTGCGAGGCCAGCGTCTCCATGCGGGCCACGGTCTTGGTGGGGTCCGATTCGTCGTCCAGCAGGGTCAGCTCCAGGGGGAGCTTCTGACCGCCCACGCTCACGCCGCCGGCCCGGTTGATGGCCTCCACGGCCAGCTCGTAGCCGGCCTTGTTCTGCGCCCCGCCGCCGCCGTACCGGCCCGTCAGGGGGACGGAGCCGCCGATCTTGATCGCCTCGCTCCCCTCCGCCGCGGGTGCCCACGCGAAGGCCGCGATGGCCCCGAGCAACGCCACGCCTCCAGCGGCCATCCCCCAGGTTCCGTATCCCGCCCGCTTCATGGCACCCCCTCTCCCCCCGTGCCCACGCCGTACCCGGCCACGCCCTAGCGTTGGTTGAAGGGCGGCGCCGGATAGGCGAACGGCTTGCTGGCGAAGTCCTTCGGCCAGATCAGCTCCTGCTTACCGGCGAGCCACTGGTTGATGACCGAGTGGATCTGGCCCGTGCCGTCCGGGTTGAACCGCACGGGGCCCTCCACCGTCATCATGTTGGTGGCCGCCATGGCGTCTCGGATCTTGTCCCGGTCCAGGGAGCCGGCGCGCTCGATGGCGTTGGCCAGGATCTGCACGCAGGCGTAGCTGGGGCCCACGATGGGGTCGGCCGGGCGCCCCAATCGCTTCTGGTGCGCGGCATTCAGCTCGGCCACGCCGGGGTACTTCACGGCGTTGTGCCAGCCCGGGGCGAAGGCCATGTAGTCCCCCGCCTTGCCCAGGTTCCTCGACCAGACCGGCGGGTCGGCGGCGCGGATGGCCAGGCTGAACTTGGGCGTGTAGTCCAGCTCCTGCATCTGCTTCACCAGGGCCATGCCGTCCGGCGGGTTCGGCAGCGAGAGCATGGCGTCCGCGCCGACGTTCTTGGCCTTCAGGATGATGTCCGAGAAGTCCTTGGTCCCCACGGCGTACTCGGCCCGTAGCACGATCTGGTAGCCGTAGCCGGGCGCCTCCTTCGCCCAGAGGTCGCCCAGCTCCTTCCCCCAGTCGGTCTTCTCCAGGAACATGGCCACCTTCTTGGGGCGCTGGGCCTCGGGGAGGAAATCGTTGAGCATTTGGAACGTCGCCTTGGAGATGTCCGGCGACTTGAAGAACGGCGAGAAGAGGTAGCGGTAGCCGCGCTCGTGGATGGCGTAGAGGGCGAAGGCCACGCCGCAGTAGGGGATCTTGTTCTTCTCGGCGATGGCCGCGGCGGCCGCGTGCATGTCGCTGGCGAAGCTTCCCAGGTAGACCACCACGCCCTGCGATGCCAGCGTCTCCATGCGGGCCACGGTCTTGGTGGGGTCCGATTCGTCGTCCAGGACGGTCAGCTCCAGGGGCAGCTTCTTGCCCCCCACGCTCACCCCGCCGGCGCGGTTGATGTCCTCCACGGCGATCTCGTAGCCGACCTTGACCTGGGCCCCGCCCGCCCCGTACCGGCCCGTCAGGGCGACCCCGCCGCCGATCTTGATGGTCTCTGCCGCCTGCGCGGCGGGCACCCAGCCGAGACCTGCGGCGGCCCCGAGGACCGGCAGTGTTGCGGCCGCCATGGCCCACATCCAGTGCGTCGCGCGCCTCATGGCTCCCCCCTCTGTGCGCGGCCAAGCCCCAGCCGGTACCCGAAGCGGCCCGGGCGGTTCGCCGAGCCGAACGCATCTGCCGGCCACGGCGCCCTGCTTCTATCACAGGCTCGCGCGCCAGGTCAACTCCGCACCGCCTGAACGGCCCGAACCGTTCGTGGTGCGAGAGGGGCCGCCGGTCGGCCGCGGGGCGACGATCCCCAACGGCCGATCGACGCCGGCGCGGGGATGGACGAGGCCCTGGTCGACCAGTGCCCCGGACGCACCGGCGGCCCTGTCACCTGCCGGGGTATCGAACGAAGGTTGTACCCCCGGAGGCACGACCCCCTCACCGCGGGCGATCTGGGCGTCCCGCCCATCCCGCGAGGAGGCCGAAGGGGACGGCGAGGGGTCTCCGGGAACCGCGCCCGCGGCGGCGGCGTTGTCCCGGCAAATGGCCGCCGCGCCCGCGCCGCCGCTGCCCTCGGGCGCTCCCCCGATCGCGTGGCCGCGATGGCCCGGGTTCACCACATCCACCCGCCTGTCTAGCCCACTCCGCCCGTTATCGGACCGGCTGGCGGAACACCCTTGACACACGCCGACGGGTCATGGTAACGGACTAACACTCTAATCTCGACCAGGTGGCCTCAACGCCTTTTGTAAAGGAGGAATGGCTATGGCAGCCGAGGTGAGTCGTCGAGATTTCTTCGCGCAGTTAGGCGTCACCGTGGGGGCCGCCGCAGTGGGGGCCGCGGGGCTCTCCGGGCCGACGGCCGCCGAGGCCGCGGAGAAGAAGGCCCAGGCCGCCTCGGGCCCGAAGGGCCGGATCACCGACAAGCCGTACAAGCTGGGCCACATGACGTTCTTCACGGGGCCGGCCGCGGTGCTCGGGGAGCCGTCCTACAAGGGGTTGATGCTCGCGGTGGACGAGCTCAACGCCCAGGGGGGCCTGCTCGGCAAGCGGAAGATCGAGGTCGTGAAGGCGGACGAGGCGGCCGGTACCGACGCCAACGTCAAAGAGCTCCGCCGGATGAAGCTCTCGGAGAAGATCGACCTGTTCACCGGCATCATCTCCAGCGGGAACACGCCGGCGCTCGGGCCGGTCGCCGAGGAACTGAAGTGCCTCACCATTTTCGTGGACGGCTGCACCGACTTCCTGTTCGACAAGGCGGTCCCCAACCCCCACTACATCTTCCGGATCACCAACATCCAGTCGGCGGACGGGGTGACGTGCGCGCTGGCCGCGGCCATGAAGTGGCCCGAGGTGCGCAAGATCGCCCACCTCCACCCGGACTACGCCTACGGCCGCAACGCCTTCGACCACTTCAAGATCGTCATGGAGAAAGTGGTCCCGGGCACGAAGGTGGTCTACGAGGGCTTCCCGAAGCTCGGCACCACCGACTTCACCACCCACATCACCAACATCGTGGCGGCCAAGCCGGACCTCCTGGTCTCCTCGGTGTGGGGCGGCGACTACGTGTCCTTCTACAAGCAGGCCCTCCGGTACGACGTCTTCAAGCAGATGAAGTTCGCCACCACCCTCGCGCTGGGGACGGCCCCCCATGCCGTCGGCAAGGACCACCCCGAGGGCGTCGTGGCCGGCGTGCACGCGAACTACCACTTCACCAACCCGCCCGGGGATCGCTGGCCGCTGAACGCCCAGTTCGTGAAGAAGTACTACGACAAGTGGAAGGAGTACCCGAACTTCCAGTCCGAGGGCTCCTACACCACCATGTACCTGCTGAAGGAAACCGTCGAGAAGGCCAACCGCCTGGTCGGCGGCTGGCCTGAGGACGATGTCATCATCGCCTTGCTCGAAGGGGCCATGCACGCCGGCCCGGCCGGCTACGTCTACATCCGGCCGGACAACCACCAGGGATACAAGGACGCGGTGACCGGCTTCAGTTGGAACTCGCCGGACTATCCCTTCCCGATCTTGGACCCCAAGACGGTGATCACCATCCCGATCCGGAACATCACCGCGCCTCCGGGGTGGCCCAAGGGCGAGCCGACGTCCACCTACACCTGGATCGAAAAGACCTGGCCGAAGGTGGTCTAGGGCCCGTTCGCCTGGCGCGGCCGGGTGATGCCGAACGCCATCCGCCTGCCCCCCGTGGCGCCGTCGCGGGGGGCAGGCGTTTCTTGGGGGCGCGCCGATCCCTTCAAGGCGTGCCATCGCAGCCCTCCGGGCGCCGCCCGGTGCGGCCTGTCCCTGCTCCTCTTGCTCCTCGCCGGCCTGCCGGCCTCGCGCCGCGCCGAGGCCGGGCACGAGTCTTCCTGGTACCCGGCCTTCTACCCCCAGGAGATCCGCATCGAGGCGGTGGACCAGGGGGGGGCGGCGGCCCTCCTCCAGAAGAACGGCCTCCACGCCTACGTGGGCGAGAACCCGTTCCCGTCCGGATCCCTCCCCGCGCCCCTCAAGTCCGTCGAATCGCTGGGGTCCTACGTGGTGGCCACGTTCAACCCCGCCTCCCCCTCGTTTCGGGAGGCGGGGCGGCGGTGCGCCGTAGCTCGCGAGGTCCAGGGTAGCGTAACCGGCGTTCCGGGCACGTTCGTCGTCCACCCGTACCCGGTCACCCCCTACCACGCCGATTACCTCGACCACTACGACCTCGCCCAGGGCCGCCGGCGGGCGGCGGACCAGCCCCCGAAGGGCCGCCCCACGGGAGAGGTGGGGGCCCGCGTCCGCGCGGCGGGCCGCCTGGCCGAGGCCCTGGGGCGCGGCCGCTGGACGGCGGCGGACACGGCGTGGGACGTGGCCGTGGAGGAGGTGGAGGCGGCCGGGCTCGCGGCGCCGGCCGCCCCAGGCCTACTCGCGGGGCTCGGGCCGCCCTGGGCGAAGGCGGGGTGGTTCCAGGCCTACCGCCTGCTTGCCGGCGCGATCCAGGACGCGGCGAGGACCCGCCGCGTCGAGGCCATGGTGCAGCGCCTCACCGGCGGGCCGGCGGGGGACCCGCTGGAGCGGATCAACCTGGAGCGGGCCCTGGTGGGGCTCCTGGGCGAAGGCTGCGAGCGCGTGGTCCTCGGGTACACCCTGCGGCGCGGCACGGTCAACGACGACTACTCCGAGGGGATCGAGAATGTCGGCCTCGATTCCCACCTGGGCCTCCTCTCCCCGATCTTCCTCCGCACGGTCAAGCTGAAGGACCTCCCCTGGAACGGCTGGCTGCGCCTCGGCATCGGGGCGCGCCCGACCGCGGCCTGGAACCCCGTGGCCGGCTTCGCCGACCCCTTCGGCCGCTGGGTCTGGTTCGCCGTGGGGGATCCCGCCCTCTTCCCGGCGCCCTCGGGCGCGAGCTGGATCTCCAACCGGGTGACGGCCACGGCGGCCCCGGGCGGCCCGCGGGCCGCCCCGGTGGAGATCCCGCCGGATGCCCTCGTCCCCGCGCCGGGCACGGGGGCGTTCCGCCCGGTGGGGCCCCGGCAGACGGCGCAGGCGAAGGTGCTCTACCGGAGCCGGCTCTCGGCCTTCCACGACGGGACGCGCATGGCCACGGCCGACCTGATCTACCCCTACGCGTTCGCCGCCCGCTGGGGCGCGCCGCGGGGGCGAGGCGGCCCGGCCCCCGAGCCCGCCGTCGCGGAATCCACCGCGCTGATGAGGGCGTGGCTGGCCGGCTTCAAGATCCTGCGGGTGGAGCGGGCGGTGAAGGACCTGCTGGATCTGAAGCTGGAGTGGCAGGTCCCCGTCATCGAGGTGTACCTGCGCCATGGCTTGGAGGACCCGCAGCAGACCGCGGCGGTCGCCCCGCCCTGGAGCAGCGTCCCCTGGCACGTCCTCGCCCTCATGGAGGAGGCCGTGGGGCGGGGCTTCGCCGCGTTCTCGCAGCAGGAGGCCAAACGGCGCGGGGTGGCCTGGCTGGACCTGGTCCGGGATGGGGCCCTGCAGGGGCGCCTCATGTCCCTGGCCGAGGAATTCGAGCGCACCGCCTACGTACCGGAGGCCCTCAAGGCATTCGTGACCGCCCAGGAGGCCCGGGGGCGCTGGGCCGCCCTCCGGCAGTTCGCGCAGAAGTACCACCACTTCCTCGTCACCAATGGGCCGTACCGGCTGGAGCAGTGGTCGGCAGATTCGGCCACCCTCCCGGTGTTCCGCGACCTGAGCTATCCGCTGGGCGTGGGAACGTTCGACCAGTACGTCCTGCCCCCCAAGGCCCATCTCGCCGAGGCCGGGCTGCACGGGCGCACCCTGCTGCTGGCGGTGACGGTGGAGAAGGCGATGCGCGCCGGACGATCCTACACCTGGACCACGGAGCCGCTCACGAAAGACGCCGCAACCGAGGAGCAGCCCGTGCGGGCCGCAGGCCGCTACGTGGTGGTGGCCGCCGACGGGACGGTGCGGGGCGCGGGCGACGCCCGGCCCACGGCGGACGGGGGCCTGCGTGCGGAGCTGCCGGGCCTGCCCTCGGGACGCTACACCATCCTGACGGCGGCCTACCTCAACGGAAACACCGTCGAACCCGACGTGCGGAGGCTGGAGCACCGCGTCCCTTGAGGGGGCGCCGTCCGGCCCCGTCCCGCCGGCCCTCCCGGCCTTGACTTGGAGGCCCGTCTTGGGGCATCCTAGCGCGCCATGGGTATCCTGATCATCCGCATCATCAACGCCCTCCTCGATGCGTCGATCCTCTTCCTCATCGCCGGCGGGCTGAGCCTCATCTACGGCGTCATGCGGATCGTGAACCTGGCCCACGGCAACCTGTACGCGCTGGGCGCATACGTCTCCGCATGGACCATCGGCAAGGTCCTGGCGGGCGGCTCGGCGGGCCTGGTGGACCTCCTGCTGCTGCCCGCGGGCGCGCTGGTGGCCGGGGCCGTGGGGGCCGTCATGGAACCCACGCTGCTCCGCCCGCTCTACAAGCGCGCCGAGGAGTACCAGCTCCTGGTGACCTTCGGGTTGCTGCTCGTCCTGGAAGATGTCCTGCGGTTGATCTGGGGGCCCTACCCCCTCTCCGCCAGCCCGCTCTTCGAGTATTTCGGCACCATGCACATCCTCGGCGTGGCCTACCCCGCCTACAACCTCCTGGTGATCGCCGTCGGGTTCGCCGCCGCCGCCCTCATCTGGGCCTTCGTGTACAAGACCAAGTTCGGCGTCATCCTCAGGGCCACCTCCCAGGACATGCGCATGGCGTCCGCCCTCGGCGTGAACGTCAAGCGCGTGTACGTCCAGGCGTTCACCATCGGCTGCATGATGGCCGGGCTGGGGGGCGCCATCATCGTGCCGGGCCAGACGGCCGTGCTGGGGATGGGCGTGGAGGCCCTGGTCCTCTCCTTCGTGGTGGTGGTCATCGGGGGCCTGGGCAGCCTGGAGGGCGCGTTGATCGGGGCCATCATCACGGGCTTCGTGCGGATGATCGGCATCACCTTCTTCCCCGAGATCGAGTTGGCCATGCTGTATATGATCGCGGCCGCCGTGCTCCTGGTGCGGCCGGCCGGATTGTTCGGGAGGGCCTGACCCCGTGCCCGGAGCCATCGAGGCAGGCCCCGTCAAGCGCGCCCTGGCCATCGCGGTCCCCATCGCCGCCGTCCTCATCCTCATCCCCTACGTCGTCCCTCCCTACCAGGCCTACCTCCTGTCGTCCGGCCTCACCTACGCCATCGCCGGGCTCGGCTTCAACCTGCTCCTCGGCTACACCGGCCTCCTCTCCTTCGGGCACGCCGCCTATTTCGGGATGGGGGCGTACGCGGTCGCCTTCCTGGTGAAGTACCTCCACACCGGGTCCATGGAGCTCTTCCTGCTGGGCGGGGTGATCGCCGCCGCCCTGGTCAGCGCCCTCATCGGGTTCGTCTGCGTCCGGTACACGCGCATCTTCTTTTCCATCCTCGCCATGGCCCTGGCGCAGGTGCTGTGGAGCCTGGCCCTGAAGTTCTACTGGGTCACGGGGGGGACCGACGGGCTCCGGGTCCCCACCCCCACCCTGCTGGGCGGCCTCGTCAGCAACCCCGAGGACAAGATGGACTTCCTCTCGGGGCCGTACTATTACCTCGTCCTGCTCTTCTTCTTCGCCGCCGTCGCCGTGATGTGGGTCATCGTGAACTCGCCCTTCGGCAAGGCCCTCCAGGCCATCCGCGACAATGAGACGCGCGCGGCCTTCGTGGCCGTCCGGGTGCGGCGCTCTCGCTGGATCGCCTTCGTGGTCTCCGGCGCCTTCACCGGGCTGGCCGGGGCCCTCTGGGTGCCCGCCAACGGCCTCATCACCCCCGATTTCATGTACTGGACCTTCTCCGGAAAGATCGTCTTCTTCGCCGTGCTGGGCGGCTTCCGGACCTTCGCCGGGCCCATCATCGGTGCGGTGGTCTTCAACTACCTGGAGTACTTCGCCGTGGCGACGACGGACTACTGGCAACTGGTGCTGGGCGCCATCCTCGTCTTCCTGGTGATGGCGCTGCCCACGGGCCTCGTGGGCACCCTGGGGCGGCTGGCCTTGAAGCTCAGGAGCGCGGACTGACGTGAGCCTGCTGGAGACGCGGAAGCTGCGGAAGTACTTCGGGTTCCTCCACGCCGTGGACGACGTGGACTTCTCGGTGCGGCCGGGGGAGGTGCTGGCCCTCATCGGGTCCAACGGCGCCGGGAAGACGACGCTGGTGAACCTCATCAGCGGCCTCCTGCGCGCCGACGGGGGGCAGGTCCTGTTCCAGGGGACGGACGTCACCCATCTGTCCGTGGTGGACCGGATCCGGGGCGGGATCGCCCGCAGCTTCCAGTTGGTGAATCTGTTCGACCAGATGACGACGTTCGACAATATCGCCCTCTCCATCTTCTCCCGCGAGGGCAAGACTCAGAAGCTCATGTCCCTGGCGGGGGCGGACCGGGCGGTGCGCCGCGAGGCCCTGGAGGTCCTCAGCCAGTTCGGCCTCGAGACCAAGCGCAACGTCCTGGCCGGCGTGCTCTCCCAGGGGGAGCGCAAGCTCCTGGACGTGGGGGTGGCCTACGCCCTCCGCCCCAAGCTCCTCTTCCTGGACGAACCGACCAGCGGCGTCAGCACACGGGAGAAGGCGCCCATCATGGACATCATCAGCGCGGTGGTGCGCTCGGAGAAGATCACCGCCGTGATCATCGAGCACGACATGGACGTGGTCTTCGGCTACTCCGACCGGATCGTGGCCATGCACCAGGGCGCGATCCTGGCCCAGGGGACGCCCCAGGAGATCCGCCGGAACGAACAGGTGTCCATGACGCTGATCGGGGCGCCGTCGTTCGATTGACCCGCGCCGCGCCCGGGCGGGCAGGGAAGACCGAGGACTGGCGAGATGCTGGAACTGGAACAGATCCACACCCACCGGGGGACGGCGCAGATCCTGCGGGGGATCTCGCTGACGGTGCGGGAGGCCGAGGCGGTCTGCCTGGTGGGCCGGAATGGGGCCGGCAAGACCACCACCATGGAAAGCATCATGGGCCTCCTGCCGGTGCGGTCCGGCAAGGTCATCCTCGGGGGACGGGACATCTCCCGGCTCCCCGCCTACCAGCGGGCCCAGCTCGGCCTCGGCTTCGCCCCGGACGACTGCGGGATCTTTCCGGACCTGACGGTGGAAGAAAACCTCCGCATCAGCGAGTGGCTGGCGCGCCCGGGCGCCAAGGGGGCTGCGGCCGACGGCGCCGCGGACGTCCGCCAGCGCATCTTCGGCGTCTTTCCCGAGGTCCGTGAGTTCACAGAGCGCCGGGGCCTGAACCTGAGCGGCGGCCAGAAGAAGATGGTGGCCATCGCGCGCGCCATGGCCCTCTCACCTTCCATCCTCCTCTTGGACGAACCCTTCGAGGGCCTGGCGCCGGTGGTGGTGAACCGCTTCCTGGAGGCGGTGAAGAAGATCAAGGGGATGGGGATCTCGCTGCTGATCGCCGAATCGAACCTCATCACGGGAAGCCGGGTGGCCGATCGGCTCTACGCCATCGACCGGGGCGAGATCATCTTCCAGGGGGACCCCCAGGGCGCCCTCAGGAACGAAGAGGTGATGAAGACGCTGCGTGGTTGAGGGGAGCTTGCGGGGGTGGAGCGGCGGCCGGAGGATGGATAGACGATGCGGGGTCCGCACCCGGAGAGGGACGCCCGAACACTGTGGTCCCGGCGATGATCTCCCGGGTCTTCGGTGCGATCTGGCGGGCCGCCCGCGGGACGGCGGGCGCGGTCCGGCGGCGCCCCTGGGTCTTCGCGGCCGCCTTTGCCGGGGTCTTCCTCCTGCAGGTATTCATCCCGCCCCTCTTCCTCTCCCTCGTGCGCAAGCCCGTGGATTTTTACACGTTCAACCCGTGGCTCTCCCACCTGCCCTCCTATCTGGTCTCCGCGGAGATCCCCCTGCAAAAGAAACTGGAGTCCGTCCCCAAGCTCGCCCTCTTCTGGTTCAGCGCGGATAACGCCTTCGGGACGGAATGGGGGTTCGCGGTGGACGTCACGGACCTCGCCCGGATCTTCCTGATGTCCATCCTGGTGGGGGCCTACTTCGCGCTCATCAGTCCCCGGGCGGGCCCCCCGCGCGGAGGGAACCGCCGCGTCGGGCCCGCCCACAAAGCCGGGTTCGTGGGGGCGTTGGGGAGCATCGTGGGGATCTCCACCGGGCCATGCAGCGTCATGGGGTGCGGGGCCCCCGTCATCCCGGTGGTCGGCCTGGCCTTCGCCGGCCTCTCCAGCGGCACCCTCGCCCTGTTGGCCGCCGCCTCGCGCATCTCCACCGCAGTCATCCTCCTCGGCATGATGTCGGGCGTGACCTACCTCGGATGGCTCGTCGGCCCGGACGCCGTGGCCGGCGCGCCCCGCCCCTCCTAGCAGGCTGCTGAAAAAGGCCCACCTGCTGCGTTGGCGCGCTCGCGCGCTCGCTGCGGCGTACCCGAAGTACGCCTCACTCGGCGCGTCGCACGCCGCCTTGCATCTGGACCTTTTTGAGCAGCCTGCGGGGCGCGGGTTCATGGGCGGCCTGGGTGACAGCAGGTGGGGCGTTGGCGCGCTCGGACAATTTCCCGCCGCCGGCGCAGCGGCAAGGGTGGCGATGTGGCGCGCGCGGCCTTTCCCGTGCCACACCTCCCATTCCGCATCCCGCAATCCGCAATGGTAGGCGTCGCCTTGCATCTCGATCTTTCTGAGCAGCCTGGATGAGATCGGGAGTGCCGGAGGGGGATGTGGACGGAGGAGAAGCCGAGGGGGAGGGGCGGGGCCGTCAGGTGCGCGTCTCGCTGAACAGCCACCCGCCCAGCCGCTTGCCGCTCAAGACGAGGATGGGGATGGCCACCGCCACCCCGATCAGCACCGGCAGGGGCAGGCGCTGTTCCCGCGGGGCCGCCCCCCGGCCCCGGGTGGCCCCGCCCCGCGCTATCTGCGCCGCCGCCCCGCCCCGCCGGGCGGTCCCCAGGCGCGCGATCCAGGCGTGCAACCACGCGATCATCTCGGTGATGTAGGCCGAAATGAGGGAGGAAACCCCCCGGACCGCCTCCGGCGCGGACTCGGGGCTGCCGCGAGCCGGGGAGGGGGTGGGGGCAGGGGCGGCAGGGGCTTGCGGCTCGATGCGCTCGATGCGCAACACGTCCGCCTTGCTGAGGCCGATCACGCCGCCGAACCGCTCCAGGCGGTATTCGTCCCCCTCCTCCCAGTACCTGGAGGTCTGCACCACGGTCCCGCTGCGGAGGTAGAAGCTGTACTGCGGGGGGGGGTTCTCGGGAGCCGCGGCCCAGGAGGCCATCGGGCCCGCGGCGGCATAGAGCATCAGGAACAGGGAGATGGCGGCCCCGCGACGGCGCGCCGGCGCCGCCCGATGGCCCACACGGGGGCCCCGCCCGCACCGGCCACCGGCCGCGACGCCGTGAGGATATCTCGCGTCTTTCACGGCGATTTCCTTCGGGAAGGGCCGCGCGGCCCGGCTCATGCCCCCGGGGGACCACCCCCCGGGCCGCGCGATGTGGCATCCGCCGGCGCGGGACCGTGCTTGAGAGGGCGCCACAGGTCGCAGCACATGGCCGGGCTGATCCGCCCCTCCACGCGCTCGCAGGTTGCCCCCTCCGGATCGATGCGGAAGGAGACGCAGGCCCCACAGCGCCGCTCGCGCGACGCGGGGCGATAGTGGACGTCCGCTTGCTGCGCTTTCTCCACCGCGGGCCGGTCCACGCCTGCGTCCGGGAGGCCCCGGCGGCCGCCCGGGCGCTGGCCCGCTGCTGAGGGGGGCCCGGCACCTCTCCCCGTTGCCGGCGGGATGGTTGCCGGTGAGGCGCTGGCACGATCGGCCACGGCCCTCCGTCCCCTCTGTGGGAGCGGGTGGGCTGCGACGCGCGGCCCGAGTCAGCGGGCCGCCATGAGCCGCACGACGCAGCGGGGGCACTGGCGCAGCGCCGAGACGAGCTGCGGGTTGGGCCCCGGGGCGCCCGTGGCCAGCAGGGGCAGGTCCGCCAGGGAGGAGGGGAGGTCGGTCCATTCCCGCCGGTGGCTCTGCGTCGGGCACCAGACTTTGTAAACCTTCCGCTCCATGGCTCACGCCGCCGCCATCATCCGGCCACCCCGGGCCCGCCCGCGCCGGTGCCGGGCACAGCCCCCGGGCCTCCGCCCCTCCCGGTCCACCGTCGCCCTCCTCCCGGATCGCACCCCTGAGGCACGGCGGCAGATCCGATGCGTCTCAGCCCGCCGCCCGCCTGGATCACTTCGTCCCGGGCGCTGCCGGCGGCGCATCCGGGTTCGGCCCCGGGCGCACCCCCCACCGCTCCTGGAGATATTGCTGTTCGGCCTCCCCGATGCCCCAGAGTGTCGGATCGATCCGCATGGCCACGGCATAGGGAGCCTCGACGACCCGTTGAAAGAGCAGGCCTACCGGGTACAGCACGGCGGCCAGGGCGCGAAAGGGGTTCCCCAGGTTGAACGCGGGGTCCTCCTCGGCCTTCAGGCCCAGGCTCCCCTGGGTGGGCTGGTAGCCCATCGCCGACGATGTGGTTTGGCCGGAGGTGGCGCAGCCCGCCGCAAGGCCCGCCGCCAGGACCGCCGCCAGGACCGCAACTGAGATGGGTTTCATTGAGGGCCCTCCTGTGCGCTCAGTGGGGGACGATCCCGACCCGGATCGCCGTGCCCTGAGACGCGAACGCGAACGCCTGGTTGATCTGTTCCAGCGCGAAGGTGTGGGAGAGGATCTTGTGGAACGGGTACCGGCGGTGCGTCCGCCGGAGGAAGTCCAGGGCGCGCGGGATGGCCCACGCCTCGTACACCACCACCCCCATCACGGTCCGCCCGCCCCGCACGATCTGGGCCGGGTCGATGGTGCCCGTGACCCCGAGATTGATGTTCCCGATCCAGAGGTAGCGCCCGCCGTAGCGGAGCATCTCCGTCCCCTCCGGGAGCACCTCCGGCGTCCCCGCCAGCTCCACCACCACGTCCGCCCCGCCCCCCGTGAGGTCCCGCACCTGCTGGATCCGCTCCCCCGGCTGGGTGGTCTCCACGTTGATGGCGTGGTCCGCTCCCATCTCGCGGGCCAGCTCCAGGCGGGCCGGGATCCGGTCCGCCACGATGATGGTACCCGCCCCCAGTTCCCGGGCCACCGCGGTGGCGCAGAGCCCCAGACCCCCGACCCCCTGGATCACCAGGCTGTCCCCCGGTGCGAGGCCGATCCGGTGGAGCCCGTAGATCACCTCGGCCAGGGCGCAGTTCACCGGGCTCACCACCGCGTCCGGCAATTCGTCCGGCACCCGGAACACCCACTGGCCGCCCTGCAGGTAATAGTAGTCGCCGTACGCCCCCCGGAAGTGCGGGGGCTCCTCGCACGAGGCCCCGATCCAGTGACGGTAACGCGTGGCGCACCCCGGGGCCCCGTGAAGGCAGGCCGCGCACCGGCCGCAGCCCTTGAAGTAGGCGTACACCACCCGGTCGCCGGGCCGCAGGGGCTGTCCCTGCGTGTCCACCGTGGCCGCCCGGCCCCGGTCGTACACGCGCCCCATCATCTCGTGACCCAGGACCTGGGGGATGCCCTGCGGGACCCCCGGCCCCAGGCCCTTGATGAAGTGCAGGTCCGACCCGCAGATGTTGGCCATGCTGATCTTCACCAGCAGGGCCTCCGGCTCCAGCGCCGGCAACGGATATTCCCGGATCTCCAGCGGCTGGCCGATCCGGGTGAAGACGGCCGCCCGCCCTCTCACCGGTCCCACCCCGGGGGTTCCACGCGCCTGCTCGAGCGGGGCCCATGCACTCCCCAACTCCCTCCGTCCCCCGGCCGGCCCGTCAGGCCAGGACCACCTCGGCCATGGCCCGGAGGCGTTCCAATGCCTCCCCCACCGTGTGGCCTCCCTCCGGCGTGAGGGGCGCCATGTCCACCAGCCTCCGGTCCGAGTACTTGGCCCGGGCATGGCCCAGGAGCCAGTTGAATCCGCCCGCCTGATAGGCGGTGAGGGGCCGTTCCGGATCCGCTTTGGCGATCCCCTCCAGGTGCCCCAGCAGGGACTGCAGCACGATGGGCACGCTGGTGACCTCCGCGGGCATCGTCAACTTTCCGGCCGGGCGGCGCCGGCCGCGCGGCCGGCGGCCTCCACCTTCACCAGCATGTTCATGACGAAGTGCAGCCGCACCCGGTCGCCCGCCTGCGGGTTCGGGTAGAGCGCGTCGTGCGGCAGGCGCGCCCCGTGCGCCTGTCCGCCCGGGTCGTCGGCGAGGGCGTAGCGCACATCGTAGTACACCTCGCCGTGGAGGCTGTACGCGCGGAGCCCGGCCAGTATCCCTTCCCGCGCCCCCTGGAGCATCAGGCCGCTTCCCGGCCGGAGGCGCACCCGAAGGCGCCCTCTCCCTCGCAGGCCTCGCAGGACACACTGCCGGCCCCGGCACAGGCGGCGCACCCGGCCACGCCCCCGCCGGACTGCCACTCGCCCCCGGCACCGCGGCAGGCCGGGCAGCGCACGCTGCCCGTGCCGCTGCATGCCGCACACGGCCGCATGGGCGGGGGCCCCGTCACCGCATCGACCACTCGTACTCCTCGCCCAGGTACCGGACGGTGCCCCGCCAGGCCCGCCCCGCCGCGTCCCAGCGGGGGCCCGGCGCCACCGCCGCCATTCCGCCCAGCCATTGCAGCAGCGCGTCCCGCGCCGCGGCTTCCACCTCCGCCGGAGCCGCCTCGGCCAGGAGATGGCCCTCCGCCACTTCCTCCAAGGGGAGCTGGACGTTGAGGCCCGGCACCTGAAGCGTGGGCATCCCCGCCCGTCCTTCCAACGCCAGCCGGCCATGGGCCGCGGCCGGGGAGCCGCAGGGCCTGCCGCCCGGCGGCCGCGCTCATCAGATCGCTCAGCGGGCTCGATCCAGCTCGATCACCAGGTCCCGCGTCCCCACGCGAACGAGCCCCGGTGCCCTGCCCTCGAGATCCCCGGCGCCGGGCGGCCCTGCCTGCCCGTCCATCTTGAGCAAGGCCGCCACCGTCAGCTCGCCCTCGAAGGCTCCTCCGGCCATGGCATCCGCCTGGCTGAGGGCGAACTGGATCGGGAACTCGGGGGCCGCGATGCGCTTGGCCGCCACCGGCGGTCCCGGCCCGCGCCGCGCAAAGACGAACAACGCGGCCCCCGGCTTCACCAGCCCTTCCAGCCCCGGCCGCAAACGGATCCGGCCGGCGATGGTGGCGGCCGTATCCAGGGCCAGGTTGAAGGTGTAACTGGCCTCGACGTCCGCCCGCCCCGGGCGCTTCACCAGCACGGTCAACTGCCACGGGCCCGGCCGGCTGAAGGCCACCACCCCGCGGAACCGCCCGCCCCCGAGGGGTTCCCCCTCCGCCACCTCCTGCGCGCCGCGTCCCGACAGCGGATCGAGCGCGTAGCGGAACTCCACCCGCGCATCGGCCACCGCCTGCCCGTCCTGCCGGAGGCCGACCTCCACCTGGTTCTCGCCGACCCGCGCCGGATCGGGCGTGGTCGCAAGCTGAAGCTGCAGGCCCCCGGCGCGCACGGGGCCCGCCGGCGGGCCCAGGCTCTCCCAGAGCGCATACAGCGTGAAGCCACCGACCCCGAGCAACATCGCGGCGGAGAGGATGGCGATCCGCACGCCGCGCGACCGCCTCGCGCCCGCACGCGCGCCTTCCGCGTCCTGCGCATTCGCGGGCGGAGGAGCAGTTTCCCGCATCTTTTTCCTCTCGTCAAGGCTGTCGCGAGGGGCATCGCGACGTCGCCGCCCCCCGCTCTGGATATCGTATGCCCGGAGAAAACGGGCCCACCATCTAGTGATGTCGTACAGGTCAACACGGACGCGCCGGAGGCGCCCCGAGGCGCCGGGGGGGAACGTCGGGGCTCCTTCGGCAGCCTGTTCAGGCCTGGCCGAAGGCATCCCCGGCCGCGGCCAGCGGATGCGACCGCTCCAACTCCCCCAGCACCGCGCGGAGCACGTCCTCGGGCGACCCCTCGCGACGCGCCACAGGCGCCCAGGCCCAGCCCTCCAGGTACGCGTCGCCCTCCGTCGCACCCTGCGCCATGGCGGCCTCGTCGATGGCATCCTGGTACCGCTGGGGCATCCGCGCCTGCACCTCGCGCCCGCCGTCTCGCGCCACGACCATGGACGGGATCTTCCGCCAGAACAGGACCTGGTACTCGGCCACGCCTCAGCCACCCCGCGGCCCGGGATCGGGCTCCGACCACCCCAGCGTCACGCGCGCCTCCTCGAAGGCCACCCCGCAGCGGCGGCACATGAATCTGGGCGTGCCCCATTCGGGGAGATACCCCGCCTCCACGTCGTCCCCCCCGCAGGCCGGGTGCACGAAGACGTAGCGCACCTTGCGCCCACCCCATCCCAACCATCGGACCAGCCGCTTCACCATGGCCAGGCGCTCCTCGCCGCGGGCGCCAGGGGCGGGACCACGGCAGCGGCATCGCCCCCTGCGCCACCGCGCTGGAACGATTGACGACGCTGGGGGGATTCGGGTGGTTCGCAGGCGGGAAAGCTTGCGAAGATGGCGGGCTGGCCCGCGAGGCCTCAGCCCTGACGTTTCGGGGGCCGGGCCTCCTCGACGAGCGCCGCCACCTTCTCGGCCAGGGCCGGGTACTGCCGCAGGTATTCCTCCGTGACCTTCAAGTCCCCCAGGAGCCGGCGGACCTTCCGGAGGCGCTCGCCCGCGGGCGCGGGACGCGGCGTTTCTTCGGCCATCGCTCGTTTCCGATCAGCGGCGGTACGGAGGGCGCCGGCCGGGCCGGGTCATGCCGCCCCCTGCGGTTTCTCGGGCGCCGCGGGCCCAGCAACGGCCCGGTGTTCCTCACCGTGATCGTCCGCAGTCGACCCGCTGGCCGGCGCAGGCCCCGCGGCGCCGTCGGGCGCCCCGGGTCCCCCGGCGCCGGGAGGCTCAGCTGCCGCCGCCTCGACGGCTGAAGGAGAGCCGTGCTCCGAGGGGCCGCCCGCGGCGGTGCCCGCCTCGCCTTCGAATGACGACGCCGCCGGCCCCGCGCCCTCGGCCACCGGGGACGCGGCGGCGGGCGCCGGGCTGGCGGGTTCCTCCGTGGCGGCCGTGTCGAGCTCGTGCTGGATCTGGCTCATGAGGTCGTCCGAGGTCCGCTTGAACTCGGCCATGGCCCGCCCCAGGTTCTTGGCGAGCTTGGGCAGCTCCGCAGGCCCGAAGACCAGCAGGGCGATGACGAAGATCACGATCAACTCGGGCATGCCGATGCCGAACACCTGCGTCCCCTCGCTTCCTCGTTTCGGATCCCCGCTGGGGCCGCGCCGCCCTCCGGCCGACCACCCCGGTGACCCGCTAGCCCGGCACCACCACCGCCCGGGCGCGGAACTTCTTCATCATCCCATACGCCAGCGGCCCCGTCAATGCCGCGACGGCGCCCCACGCGAGGGCGGGCGCGCCGGCCGCGCCCATGGCGACCAGGGCTGTGGCCATGGGACAGCCCACCGCCAGCGCCACCCCCGACGGGCCCCCGGGGATGCGGAAGGCCCCCGCCGGCGCGGCGGCCAGTCGCCGCCGCACCAGGGCCGCGCACTGGAGCCCCAGGGCCAGACAGTAGAGCAGCATGT
>DASPOZ010000314.1:0-5278 GCA_035625755.1 Candidatus Sulfotelmatobacter sp. | reverse complement strand
TTCGGCCCTGGTGCTGGGCGGCCACGGCGACACCATGGTGCCGCTGCCGCGCTACACCACGGTGGGCGGCGTGCCCATCGGGGCCTTCCTGAGCCCCGACCAGGTCGCGTCCCTCATCAAGCGGACGCGGGAGGGCGGCGCGGAGATCGTGTCCCTGCTCAAGGCGGGCAGCGCCTACTACGCGCCCGGCCTGGCCGTGTTCGAGATGGTGGAGGCCATCCTGAAGGACAAGCGCAAGGTCCTCCCCTGCGCCGTGTACCTGGAGGGGGAGTACGGGATCAAGGGGGTGTTCGCCGGGGTGCCCATCATCCTCGGCCGGGGCGGCGTGGAGAAGGTGCTGGAGATCCCGCTGCAGACGGACGAGCGGGAGGCCCTGCACGCCTCCGCGGCGGCCGTGAAGGCCCTCACGGACAAGCTGGGCATCTGAGGTCCATCGAGTCCCTGCCCGTGCCCGCTGCGCGGTGAATCCTTTGCGCGGGACGGGCACGGGCAGGGGCAGGGGAAGGGGCACGGGCACCAGAAGGAAGTCGCATAGGAAGAAGAAGGTGCCATGCCGGAGCTGCGGCAGGACCCGGCGGGCGTGGCTGGCGGGCTGATGGCGGTCCGGCGGGCACAGCCCGCGGCGGGCGGGGCGGGGGGACCGAGCGGCCGGTGGTGGCGCGGGGTGGCCTCCTCGCACCTGGGCTTCCTGCTCTTGCTGGCGGTCCTGGCCGGCAGCCTGGCGGGGGCCACCATCCTGAGCTACCGCACCGCGGTGGAGACCGCCGACCAACTGCTGTGGGGCCAGGCCATGGATGTGGCCTTGGCGGCGGAGGGGGCGGCGCGCCGGAGCGGCGGAGACCGGCAGGCCCTGCAGGCCGTCCTGGACGAGCGGCGGGGCGGCGGGGTGGCCTACGCGGCCGTGGCGGCGTCGGACGGGACGATCCTGGCCCACACCAACGCACGCCTCGTCGGGGGCCGGCTCCAGGATACGCGCCTGGCGGCCGCCGTGGCGGCGGACCAGGCGCAGAGGGCACGCGTGGAACTGCAGACGGGGGAGGAGGTCTTCGAGGCCACCATCCCCATCCACGGCACGGCGGCGGGCGGGGCGCCCCGGTTCCTGCGGGTGGCGGTGCACGCGGCCGTGGCCGAGCGCGGCGTCCGCACCGCCGAGGCCCAGGGGGCGGCCGTGGCGGCCCTCCTGGCGCTGCTGGCGGTGCTGAGCGTGCGGCAGGTGCGGGCCGCCCGGCGGGCCCTGGCCCTGGAGCGGCTGGCCGCCCTGGGGGGGATGGCCGCCGTGCTGGCCCACGAGATCCGGAACCCGCTGGGCGCCATCAAGGGGCTGGCCCAGGTGCTGGACGAGCGGGCCCAGGCCGGCGCACCGGATCGGGAGCTGACCGGGACCATCGTGCGCGAGACGGTGCGGCTGGAGCGGCTGGTGGCGGACCTGCTGGCCTACGCGCGCCCCCACCCCCCGGACCGCCGGCCGGTGGACGTGGCGGAGGCGGCGCGCCGGGCGGCGGCCCTCCTGGAGAATGAGGCGGCCGCGGCCGGCGCCGGCATCGCGGTGGTGGCGCCCTCGCACCCGGTGGTGGCGTGGGCGGACCCCGGCCAACTCACGCAGCTTTTCACGAACCTGCTGCTGAACGCGATCCAGGCCATGCCGGGCGGGGGCACCGTGCGGGTCCAGGTGGGCCCGGCGGGGGACGCCGTGCACGCGATCGTGGAGGACGATGGGCCGGGCATCCGCCCCGAGGATGCGGCCCAGCTGTTCGAGCCGTTCTACACCACCAAATCCAAGGGCACCGGGCTGGGCCTGGCCATCTGCCGCCGCATCGCCGAGGCCCACGGCGGCCGCATCGCCCTGGAGCCGGCCGCGGGGCCCGGAGCGCGCCTGCGCGTCGAACTGCCGGCGCCCCCGGCCCCCGCCGCGCGGCAGAGCGCAGCGGATCCCTTCCAACTCGCCCGAGGCGGGCGGCCCGCACCCGGGGGCGCCGGTCTGGGCAACGGGGCACTTCCATGAGCGCACGCGACAACATCCTGGTGGTGGACGACGAGCCGGCCTTCCGCCTGTTCGTGAGCACGGTCCTGCGGGATGCTGGCTACGAGGTGACGACCGCACAGAACGGCGCCGAGGCCCTGGCCCTGCTGGGCGCGCGCCACTTCCACCTGGTGCTCACGGACCTCCGCATGCCGGACGTCTCCGGCATGGAGATCCTGGAGGCGGTACGGCGGGACAGCGCCGACACGCCGGTGATCGTGATCACCGCCTTCGGGACCATCGAGAGCGCCGTGGAGGCCACCCGCAAGGGCGCGGCCGACTACCTGCTGAAGCCGCTGAAGGACCCGAAGGAACTGCGCCGGGTGGTGGAGCGGGTCCTGCGGGAGCGCAGCCTGGAGGACGCCGTGGCCGCCCAGCGGGGCCCGCAGGCGGGCCCGGGCGAGGATGGCATCGTGGGGCAGAGCCCGGCCCTCCGGCGCGTCCTGGAGCTGGCGCGGTCCGTGGCCTCCAGCCCCACCACCGTGCTCCTCACCGGCGAGAGCGGCACGGGCAAGGAGATCATCGCCCGGGCCATCCATCGGTGGGGCCCGCGGGCGGAGGGCCCCTTCGTGGCCGTGAACTGCGCCGCGCTGCCGGACGCGCTGTTGGAGAGCGAACTGTTCGGCCACGAGCGAGGCGCCTTCACCGGGGCCGTGGCCCAGCGCCGCGGGCGGTTCGAGCTGGCCCACGGGGGCACCCTCTTCCTGGACGAGGTGGGGGACATGAGCCCGGCCCTGCAGGGCAAGCTCTTGCGGGTGCTGGAGACCCAGGAGTTCGAACGGGTGGGGGGCGCGCGGACGGTGCGGGTGGACGTGCGCGTGATCGCCGCCACCAATGCGGACCTGGGCGCGGCCGTGGCCGCGCGGCGGTTCCGCGAGGACCTCTACTATCGTCTGGGGGTGTTCCCCATACACCTGCCGCCGCTGCGGGAACGGCCGGAGGACATCCTGCCCCTGGCCGAGCACTTCCTGCGGCGCCTGGGGCCGGCCCTGCGCAAGCCGGCGGCCGGCTTCACGGGGGAAGCCAAGGAACGCCTGCAGGCCTATGCCTGGCCCGGCAACGTGCGCGAGCTGGAAAACGTGGTGGAACGGGCCGTGATCCTGACCCGGGGGGAGGCCGTGGGGCTGGCGGAGCTCTCCCTCCTGCCGCTGCCGGCGCCCCCGGCGGGCGACGACGGAGAATTGAAGGCCCTGGAGCACGCGGCCATCCTCCAGGCCCTGGCGGACACGAGCGGCAACCGGCGCCAGGCGGCGCAGCGGTTGGGGATCGGCCTGCGTACCCTGCAGTACCGGCTCAAGCACTACGGTCTCACGGGGCGGCGCGGACGCGCCGCCGGAACGCCCGCAGGCAGGGAGGCGCGCGCCGAGGCGGCCGCCCCTGGCCCCGCGGCAGGGAGGTGACGATGGGCAAGGACACGCTGACCATCACGGACAACCGCACGGGCAAGCAGTACGAGATCCCCATCATGTACGCGACCTACCCGAAGTACGGCGCCGCCATCCGCAGCGCCGACCTGCGCCAGATCAAGGTCTCGGACGATGACTTCGGGCTCATGGGGTACGACCCGGCCTTCATGAACACCGCCTCGTGCCGCAGCACCGTCACCTTCATCGACGGCGATCGCGGCATCCTGCGCTACCGGGGCTACCCCATCGAGCAACTGGCCGAGAAGAGCACCTACCTGGAGGTAGCCTACCTGCTGCTCCACGGCGAGCTGCCCACCAAGCCCGAGTACGACGCCTGGACGCAGGACATCACCTTCCACACCATGCTGCACGAGAACATCAAGAAGTTCCTGGACGGCTTCCGGCACGACGCCCACCCCATGGGCATCTTCGCCAGCAGCATGGCGGCCCTCTCGACCTTCTACCCCGAGGCCAAGAAGGTCCTGGACCCTGGGGTGCGGAAGCTGCAGATCCGGCGGCTCATCGCCAAGGCCATCACCCTCGGCGCCTACGCCTACCGCCACAGCCTGGGGCTCCACTACCCCCTGCCCGACAACACCCTGAGCTACACGGGCAACTTCATGAATATGCTGTGGCGGATGGCGGAGACCAAGTATCAGCCCAACCCGGTGCTGGAGAAGGCCCTGGACGTCCTCTTCATCCTGCACGCGGATCACGAGCAGAACTGCAGCGCCAACGCCATGCGGAGCATCGGCAGCTCCCAGGCCGACCCCTACGTATCGGTGGCGGGGGCCACGGGGGCGCTCTACGGGCCGCTTCACGGCGGGGCCAACCAGGCCGTGCTGGAGATGCTGGCCCAGATCGGCAACAAGGAGCACGTGCCCGAGTTCGTCAAGCGGGTGAAGGCCGGCGAGGGAAAGCTGATGGGCTTCGGCCACCGGGTGTACAAGAACTACGACCCGCGGGCCAAGATCATCCGGCGCATCGCCGAGCAGGTGTTCGAGGTGACGGGCCGCAACCCGCTGCTGGACATCGCCATGGAGCTGGAGCGGATCGCCCTTGAGGACGAGTACTTCGTGAAGCGCAAGCTCTACCCCAACGTGGACTTCTACTCGGGGATCATCTACCAGGCGATGAAGTTCCCGGTGGAGCTGTTCACGGTGCTCTTCGCCATCCCGCGCGTGTCGGGCTGGCTGGCCCAGTGGGAGGAGCTGTTGCTGGATCAGGAGCAGAAGATCTCACGGCCGCGGCAGATGTACGCGGGGGCGGACACCCGGGACTACGTACCCCTGGACGCCCGCACGCGCGCGGTAGCGGCCGCGGGCCGCGTCGCCTGACGTTCCCGCTCGGCGGTTCGGGTGCCTCCCGGCGCCCGAGCCGCCGAAGTGACGCGGTTTCCAAGGCGCAGGGGTCCTCCGCTTCGATCGAGTTATCGAAGACGCGGGCCGCACCCCCGGGTGACGTATGTCACCCGGGGGTGCGGGCGCGGAGCCGCGGTGTATCGCTGCACGGTCTGCGGCGCCGGCTTCCCGCCGGTGGCCGCGGCGCTGGGGGTGTGCGCAGCGTGCGCACGGTCGGGGCGCGCGGCTGTGGATGCCCACGTGCGCGCCGTGCACTGCCGCTCGCGCCAGGCCTTCGGCCTGCCCGCGGCCCCGCCCCGGGCGGCCGACGGGGTCCGCTGCGTCCTCTGCATGAACGGGTGCCGCATCGGGCGCGGCGAGCGCGGATACTGCGGGCTGCGCCAGAACGTGGGAGGCCGGCTCGTGGGCGGGCGCCCCGGTGAGGGCCGCCTCTCGTGGTATTACGACCCGCTCCCCACCAACTGCGTGGCCGACTGGGTCTGTGCCGGGGG
>DASPOZ010000313.1:0-3261 GCA_035625755.1 Candidatus Sulfotelmatobacter sp. | reverse complement strand
GGGGGAATCTGAGAATCGTGGGCGGCTTGACCTCCAAGTTTTAATTCAGGGGAGAATTCATCGGTTACCTTGCCATACAAGGACGTGGCGACCTTTGGTAGTGGCTGCTTCTGGTGTTCAGAAGCTGTCTTCTCTGAGCTGAACGGAGTCGTCAGCGTGGTCCCCGGCTACGCGGGTGGGAAACTCCCGAACCCCACATACGAGGACGTCTGCACAGATACGACGGGGCACGCCGAAGTCGCGCAGGTCACCTTCGACCCCTCCCTGATCAGCTACAGGGATCTTCTGGAGGTCTTTTTCTCCACCCACGACCCCACGACCCTTAACAAACAGGGGGCCGACGTGGGCACCCAGTACCGGTCGGCCATCTTCTATCACAGCCCCGAGCAGAAGGCGGCGGCGGAGAAGGTGATCGCCGAACTGAATGCGGCCGGCGTCTGGCCGGCGCCAATCGTGACCGAGGTCGTGCCCCTCACGGCCTTCTACCCGGCGGAGAAGTACCATCAGGAATACTACCGGCGGAACCCCAACCAGCCCTACTGCCGCGCCGTGATCTCGCCCAAGGTGGACAAGTTCCGGAAGCATCATCCCGCCAAGCTGAAGAGCTAGCGTAGCGCTTGCGAGATACTCTTGCAGTCGCCCTCCCCGAGAATCCCCTCTCCCCCTTGGGGGAGAGGGCGCGGGTGAGGGGGCCAGGACACCAGCGGTTTAGGTGCCATGGCACCCTCACCCTCTCCCTGTGCCAGGGAGAGGGAGCATAAGAGACTGTCAAGTCGTTTGGGGAGGGACGCAGCACTTTCGGAGGGCCTCGATGAAGGGTCTCCTGGTCGGCGTGGCCGCCGGGATGGCGGTGATGGCGGCTGCGGCCGCAAGCGCGCAAACCCTGGAAGGGCCTCCCGCGCCGAAGTCCGACGCGGAGCGGAGGATCCTGGCCGTCCTGGACGATCTGGACCGGAACCAGCGGTGGGGGAACATGAACGTCCCGGTCCAGGACGGCCGGCTGCTTCGGGTTCTGGCGGAATCCATCAACGCCAAGCACGTGGTGGAGATCGGCACCTCCAACGGGTATTCGGGCCTCTGGTTCTGCCTGGCGCTGCGGGCGACGGGGGGGAAGTTGACCACCTACGAGATCGACCGGCGCCGGGCCGCCCTGGCCCGCGACAACTTCAAGCGGGCCGGGGTGGACCAGTTGGTGACGCTGGTGGAGGGGGACGCCCACGTGGAGGCCCCCAAACGCAGCGAGCCCATCGACCTCCTCTTCATCGATGCGGACAAAGGAGGGTACCCGGACTACCTGAACAAGCTCCTTCCTCTGGTGCGCCCGGGCGGCCTGATCGTGGCCCACAACATGCGGAGCCCGGCCCCGGACCCCAGATACGTCAAGGCGATCACGACCAACCCCGACCTGGAGACGGTTTTCCTGAACATGCATGCCGAGGGCGTTGGTGTGACCCTCAAGAAACGCTGACCCCCTGCCAGGCTGCTGAAAAAGGCCCATCTGCGGCGTTGGCGCGCTCGCGCGCTCGCTGCGGCGTACCCGGAGTACGCCTCACTCGGCGCATCGCGCGCCGCCTTGCATCTGGACCTTTTTGAGCAGCCTGGGCAGAAGGGGGTTTTCAGCATCCTGCCAGACACGCGGCGCCTACGCGGTTCGGCGGATGTTGCGACGGTGTGGCGCGGGTGGTATGCTCTGCACCGTTCCGGCCCAACAAGTACTCGTGCTTGCGTGGGGTTCGGGGGGGGCCGAGTCGAGCCTCTACCGGCCTCTGACCTGCGTGGCATTGCGGGCCACCGGGCATGCCGAGGGGCGCGGGCGCTCTGGGGGTTGGGAGGGAGCATGATGGGGGTGAGGCGTCGGGCGATCATCGGGGGGGCATGTCTGGCCCTGTTGTGGGGCGCGGGGCCGGCCCGGGCGGTGACCGGGCTGGACGGCCGCTGGTACCCGACCTACCGGCGGGACGTCGTCCGCTGGGTCCAGCAGGCCCTGAAGGCGGCCAACGTCTATCCCGGCCCGGTGAACGGGAGCCTGGATGGGCCCACCATGGGGGGATTGCAGCAGTTCCAGATGAAGGCTGGCCTGCATCCCAGCGGGGTGCCCACGCCGCTCACGCGGCGCGCCCTGCGGGAGGCCGCCCCAAGCCTCAAGGGGCCGGCGGAACCGGCCTTCCGGGGGGCCGCAACGGTGGTGGGACACATCGGCCAGGTCCGCATCACGCACGTGTCCCCGCCGCGGCGCGTCCCGCAGGATTTCCAGCGCCGGGTGAACGTGCGGGATATCATCGAGACGGGGCCGGACGGGAAGGCCCTGCTCCAGCTTGACGACGGCAGCACCCTGATTCTGGGGAACAACAGCCGGCTCGCGGTGGGCGATCTGGTGTCCGCGCCGGCGGAGCACGAGCGGCGGGTACTGGTGAGCGCTGCCCGCGGGGTGCTCCGTTTCGTGGCGCGCGTGGTGGGGGACGTCACCACGGATATCCGGGTCGAGGCGCCCACGGCCGTGGCCGGCGTGCGCGGCACCGACTGGATGATGCGGATCGGGCCCGACAGCACGGCGGTGTTCGTGGAGGAGGGCAGCGTGACCGTCAGGAGCGCCGGCCCGGACCGGAAGGAGGTCGTGGTGCCGGAACAGCAGGGCACGGACGTGGCGGCGGGGAAGCCCCCCACGGACCCGGCGCCGTGGGGGGCCCAGCGGAAGCGGGAGCTGTTCGAGGCCGTCGAGTACCCCTAGCAGGCTGCTGAAAAAGGCCCATCTGCTGCGTTGGCGCGCTCGCGCGCTCGGTGCGGCGTACCCGAAGTACGCCTCACTCGGTGCATCGCGCGCCGCCTTGCATCTGGACCTTTTTGAGCGGCCTGCCCGGCGGCGCAGATCCGACGACAGTTGGGGTCTGCCGGGCCCAGAACGGGGGATGCGAGAGCTGAAACCGCCAGTGATGGAGACGCGCGCGGCCATTCCCGTGGATGGGATCACGCTCTCCGCGGTGCTCCACGAGCCGGCCGGCGTGCCGCGTTGGCCGGCCGTGGTGGCGGCCCACGGCCTGCTGAGCGGCAAGGCCAGCGACAAGTACCTGCGCCTGGGCGCGGCCCTGCCCCAGCACGGCATCGCCCTCTGCCGTTTCGACTTCCGCGGGTGCGGCGAGAGCGGCGGGGCCCTGGCCGATGCCACCCTGAGCGCGTGGCTGCGCGACCTGCAGGCGGTCGTCGCGTGGGTGCGCGGGCGGGAACGATTCGGGGGCCGCCTGGGCATCATGGGGTCCAGCATGG
>DASPOZ010000312.1:0-8268 GCA_035625755.1 Candidatus Sulfotelmatobacter sp. | reverse complement strand
CACGTCTCCTTTCAGAGCGAGCTGATGAGCTGACAAGCTGATAAGTGCCGTCGGGGGAAGTCCGGCTCGTCAGCTCGTCAGCCCATCAGCTCGCCAGCTTCGATGTCAGCCACTGGGCGGCGGCCTGCGCGGCCTGGGCGTTGAATTTCAGGTCCAGGTGGTTGAACCAGGAGGGCAGGTAAGCGAGGACGCCGGGGTCCAGCTCGGCCGGGCCGTGCTGCCGCTCCGTCACCTCCAACACCTCGGCCTTGGGCAGCCGGGCCGCGGCGGCCCGGATGCCCTCGATGATGGTGGCGATGTCCCCCGCGGCGTGCATCAGGAGCTTGGGCTGGGGGCCGGCCGGCGGCTCGGGCATGGCCCGGAAGATCTCCAGGATCTGGGTGGGCGCGGCGGCCCGCACGGCGGTGCTGCCGAAGTGCACCAACATCTGCCGGCCCTCCACGGAGGTGCGCGTGGCGATGGCCGGCGAGCTGCCCACCAGCAGGTCCGCGGAGGAGAGGAGGGCCAGCCGCCCCCCCAGGCTGTGGCCGATGGCGGCCACCCGGCCGAAGCGCCGCATGTAGGCGATGCCCGCCTCCAGGTCGGCCAGCAGGCCCGCGTCCAGCGGGGCGGGGTGCTCGCCGTGGCCGCGCAGGTCCAGGCTCAGGGCGGCGATGCCGGCCTCGGCCAGGCGCACCGCCAGGCCCAGCATGTGCTCTTTGCTGCCGCCGTAGCCGTGGGCGATGGCGGCGCCCCCCAAGGCCCTCCCCGCCGGCGCCAGCAGGAAGGCCGGCACCGCGTGCCCGTCGGCAGACCGGATCTCCGTCACCCGCGTCAGTTCCATGGCATCCCTCGCGAAGGAGCAATGAGCAATGAGGACCGAGCAATGAGAGAGGGCTGAGTCCCCCTCGCTTATGGCTCGTGGCTGTGTCACCAGGTTGCCGGCAACCCCCTCTTGCCCAGGCTGCTCAAAAAGGTCCAGATGCAAGGCGGCGCGCGATGCGCCGACTGAGGCGTACGCCGGGTACGCCGCAGGGAGTGCGCGAGGGCGCCAACGCCCCGCCCGCTGCTGCCGAGGCAGCGGGGAGAGATGTTGGACCTTTTTCAGCAGCCTGTCAGGTTTCCAGCAGGGCGCGGCGGAGCGTGCGCGACGCCAGCAGCTCGCGGCCCGTATCCTCGCCGGTGATGCGGCCGGCCTCCAGCAGGTACGCTCGGTGGGCCAGGGTGAGGATGCGCCGCACGTGCTGGCCGGCGATGAGCACCGCCACCCCGCGGCCGCCGATGGTCCGGATCACGTCGCACAACTTTTCGGTCAGGGGCGGGGCCAGCCCCGCGAAGGGATCGTCCATCAGCAAGAGGTCCGGACGGGCCATCAGCGCCCGGCCCACCGCCAGCATCTGCTGCTCGCCCCCGCTCAGGGTCCAGGCCCGCAGGGACGCCTTGGCGCGCAGCGGGGGGAAGAGGTGGTTCACCATCTCCAGCCCCTCGGCCGCCCGCCCGCGCGCTGCCTGCCGAAAGGCGCCCAGCTCCAGATTTTCGCGCACGGTCATCTCGTCGAAGAGGCGCCGCCGCTCGGGGATGGAGGAGATGCCGCGGCGGGCCCGTTCGTGGGGCGGCAGGCCCTCCACCGGTTGGCCGCGGAACCGGATGGCGCCTCGGGCTGGCGCCAGCAGCCCCTGTATCGCGCGGAGGGTGGTGGACTTGCCCGAGCCGTTGGGCCCCACCAGCGCGCACAGCTCGCCGGGGTACACCCGGAGCGTGACGCCCTTGAGGGCGCGCACGTTGCCATAGAAGACCTCCAGGCCCTCCACGGCCAGCACCGGATCCTGAGGACTCATTGTCGAATGTCGATTTTCAATTGTCGATTGATGATTTTCAAAGCTACCTCTCTCACTCCGAGCACGGCGTCGGCCGGCCTTGCGCGGATCCAGGCAGCTCACGGGACACCGAGATCCGCCCGCCAAATTGGAAATCGAAAATCGACAAGCGTCAATCCTCAGGCTGCTCAAAAAGGTCCAGATGCAAGGCGGCGCGCGATGCCGGGGTACCCACCGAAGGTGGGTCGGAGGCGTACGCCGGGTACGCCGCAGGGAGTGCGCGAGGGCGCCAACGCCCCGCCCGCTGCTGCCGAGGCAGCGGGGAGAGATGTTGGGCCTTTTTCAGCAGCCTGCTACTTGCGCTCGCCCATGTACGCCGCCACCACCGCCGGGGCGCGCACCACGTCGCCCGGGGAACCATCGGCGACCACGGCGCCCTGGTCCAGGGCCACCATCCGGTCCGCCACCCGGGCCAGCGCCTTGAGGCGGTGCTCGATGACGAGCATCGTGAGCCCCTGGTCCCGCAGCCGGCGCAGGAGCCCTAGCACCTGTTCGATGCCCGCCGGGCTGGCCCCGGCCAGGATCTCGTCCAGCAGCAGGAGGTGTGGCCGGGTGGAAAGGGCCATGGCCACCTCGAGCCGCTTCAACTCCCCCAGGCTCAGGGCGAAGGCGGGAGACAGCATCTTCGCGCCAAGGCCCACGAAGTGCAAGAGGCATTCGGCCTCGGCGGTCACGGCGCGCGCCGCGCGGCGCGCGTCTGGGTCGCCGAAGCGGAGGCCCACGGCCACGTTCTCGGTGAGCGACAGGTACGGGAACGGGCTCAGGAGCTGGAAGGTGCGGCCCACCCCGAGGCGGCAAATGGCATGGGCCGGCAGGCCCACCAGTTCGTGCCCGTCCAGCCGCACCGACCCGCCATCGGGAGACACCTGGCCGCTGATGATGTTGAACAGCGTGCTCTTCCCGGACCCGTTGGGGCCGATGAGGCCCAGGATCTCCCCGCGCTCCGCGCCGAGGGCCACGCCCCCCAGAGCCACCAAGCCGCCGTAGGCCTTGCGCACCCCCGCGATCTCAAGCAGCATTCCGTTCATCCAACGGAACGTTCGATGTTCGACGTTCAATGTTCAAGGTTGGAGAGTGCATCGGGTCACAGGTCACGGCCCTGGGAGAACGCAGCGCGGCTCGCCCGCGCCACCCACCCGTAAAGCCCTCGAGGAAGGTAGAGGACCACCAGGCCGATGGCCACGGCGTAGAACAGGAGGTGCGCCGTGGGCAGCCACCGCTGGAGCACCAGTTCGTTCAGGAGGTACAGCCCCACGGCGCCGGCCACGGGGCCCGCCCGGTGCTCCACCCCGCCCAGGAATCCCATGACCAGCGGCATCACGGAGAACTGGGCATGGAAGGCCGTGGCCGGGTCCAGGTGGCGCAGCATGTGGGCGTAGAGGGCCCCGGCCAGGCCGGAGGCGGCCGCGCTGAGCAGGAGGGCCAGCATCTTCCAGCGGAAGGCGGGCACGCCCAGGGATTCCGCCCGCTCCTCGTTCTCGCGGATGGCCGCCCAGGCGGCTCCGGCCGCCGAACCCTGCAGCAGGCCCGCCGTCACGAAGAACACCGCCAGCGCCAAGAGCGCCACGCCGTAGGCGCCAGGACGCGAGCCGGCGTCCAGCCGGAGGGGGCCCAGGGCCAGGTGCGGGAGCCCCGGGATGCCCACGATCCCCTGGGCCCCCTCGGTGAGGCCCTCCCAGTTGGTGGCCACGGCGCGCAGGATCTCGGCGGTGGCCAGCGTGGCCAGCGAGAAATACGGCCCCCGCAGGTGCAGGCAGGCCACGCCCACGCCGGCCGCCACGGCCGCCGCCGCCGGGCCCGCTGCCGCCACGCCGAGCCAGGGGGAGAGGCCGGCCCGCACGGCCAGCAACGCGGACGTGTAGGCCCCCACGCCGAAGAACGCGGCCTGGCCGAACGAGAAGAGGCCGAACCACGCGGGCAGCGCCCAGGCGAGCGCCAGGATGGCGAAGAGGCAGGCGGTGGCGGCCACGTACAGCCCGTAGTCGCCTCCCACGACGTACGGGGCCGCGGCGAGCGCCACGACACCCACCGACATCGCCGTCGTCCAGAACCCGCGCGCCATCATCGGCGAATCTCCCTTGCCCAATCGCCAATTTCCAAACATAGGTTGCCGAAAAACCCTTTTTTCGCAGGCTGCTCAAAAAGGTCCAGATGCAAGGCGGCGCGCGCTGCGCCGACTGAGGTGTACGCCGGGTACGCCGCAGGGAGTGCGCGAGCGCGCCAACGCCCCACCCGCTGCCGGCGAGGCAGCGGGAGAAATGCCGGGCCCTTTCCAGCGGCCTGCTACGGGAGGAGGACGGCCCGGCCCACGATCTCCCCCCGCCGCAGCGCCTCCAGCGCGGCCGCCGCCTCGGACAGGGGGTAGGTGCGGTCCACGATGGCCTGGACTCTTCCCGCGGCCGCCCAGGCCACCGCCTCGTGCGCCTCCTGGAGCGTGTTGCCCACCGAGGCCAGGATCTGTGCCTCGTCGATCACCAGGCGCAGGGGATGCACGGTGAAGGGGTCCGCGGAGTAGCCGATGAAGACGAGGCGGCCCCGCTTGCGGAGGGCAGCCGCAGCCTCCGCCATGGTCTCCCGCGTGCCCACCAACTCGAAGACCGCGTCGGCCCCCTCGCCGCCGGTGAGGGTCCGGATCCGCTCCGCCACCTTTCCCTCGGCCGCGTTGACGGTGGCGTCTGCCCCCAGGGCCCTGGCCCGGTCCAGCTTCCTGGGCGAGCGGCCCACGGCGATGACCGAGGCCCCCCGCGCCTTGCATACCTGCACCAGGGCGAAGCCGACGCCGCCGGCGCCGTAGACCACGGCCGTCTCGCCGGCCTGGAGGTTGGCGATGGTGCCCGAGGCGTGGAGGGCCGTGGTGACGCTGCAGCCGAGGGTGCAGGCCGGAATGAAGTCGAGCGCCTCGGGCAAGGGGATCATGACGCGGGCCGGGGCCCTCACGTACTCCGCGTAGCCGCCGTCGGCCGTGAAGCCGAGCTGGGCCACGGGCCGCCCGCACAGGTTCTCGCGGGCGGTGCGGCACCAGCGGCAGCGGCCGCAGGTGGCGTAGTAGCAAACCAGCACCCGGTCGCCGGGCCGCACACCCTCGGCCCCGGGCCCCAGGGCCACCACCTCGCCGGCGATCTCGTGCCCGAGGGTCAGGGGGGTCACCCCCAGGTCCAGCAACCCGTCCAGGAAGTGCAGCTCGGTACGGCAGACGCCGGCCGCGCGGACCCGCACCAGGACCTCCCCAGGCCTTGCGGCCGGCACCGGCATGCGCTCCAGCGCCAGCGGCTTGCCGGGGCCCGCGTGCCGGACCGCCAGCATCGTCTCCGGGATCACCACGATACCGCCCCTCGCTCAAAAACGAACACCGCCGAGCCGGGGGCCCTGGCGGTGTCCATGCGATCGGCGCGTCATCCCTGCGCTGGCATTACCCAGGTCAGGTTCCGACGGTCGGTGGCAGGTGGCCGCCACCCTCTCAGCCTGGCTCGCCCAAGCTCCCGTAGCCGTCCCTATGTGGTTGTGACTTCACTATACGGGGGCGCCTTCTCCCTGTCAACGGCGCCCCGGCTTCCGGGGGTAGGCTTCCCTCTTGACACCCAGTTGCGGCACGTGGTACCGACGACGCGTGGGGTTTTCCGGCCGGCGCGGCTTGCGAAGTGCTGGTCGCCCCGAGCGGCGCTTTTCTGTTTGTGGGCCGCGTGTGGCGGCCCGCCTCGGGCCAGACAGGGGAAAGACAGAGCCATGACGAGGGTTCCAAAGGCGCTCACCATCGCCGGGTCCGACTCGGGCGGCGGGGCGGGGATCCAGGCCGACCTGAAGACGTTCGCCGCGCTGGGCGTGTACGGCGCCAGCGTGCTCACGGCGATCACGGCTCAGAACACCCGCGGGGTGACGGCCATCTACGAAATCCCGCCCGATGTGGTGGCCGCCCAGATCCGCGCCGTGCTGGACGACATCGGCGCCGACGCCGTGAAGACCGGGATGCTCTCCAGCTCCGCCATCATCGGGGCGGTGGCCGGGGAGCTGCGGCGCCACGGCGTGGAGCGGCTGGTGGTGGACCCGGTGATGGTGGCCAAGAGCGGGGACCACTTGCTGCGCCCCGAGGCCGTCCACGCGCTGCGGGAGGAGTTGCTGCCGCTGGCCTACGTGGTGACGCCGAACCTGCCCGAGGCCGAAGTGCTGGCGGGCGCGCCGCTCCAGGACGAGGCCGCCATCCGCGACGCGGCCCGCCGGATCCAGGGCATGGGCGCGCGGCATGTGGTGATCAAGGGCGGGCACCGGAGCGGCCCGCCGGTGGACCTGCTGTTCGACGGGCGGGACTTTCGCGAGTTCTCCGCCCCGCGCGTGGAGACCCCGCACACCCACGGGACCGGGTGAACCTTCGCCTCGGCCATCACCGCCGGTCTGGCGAGGGGGTGGGACGTGGGGGCCGCGGTGGAGGCGGCCAAGGCCTACCTGACCGAGGCGCTGCGGCAGGCGTTCCCCGTGGGCGGCGGCCGATCGCCCGTCCATCATTTCCACCGCCTCTGGCCGGAAACAGATGGGCCACCGCGGTGACGCCGGCGCGTGGTGGCGTGCCCCACGACGCCCGTCACACGACGCCCGTCATTGGGTTGAGGGGCGGGAGGGCGCGTGGTATAGTAACCCGTCCAACCTCAGAGAGTGAC
This sequence comes from Candidatus Sulfotelmatobacter sp., assembly GCA_035625755.1. Lineage (GTDB taxonomy): Bacteria > Methylomirabilota > Methylomirabilia > Methylomirabilales > DASPOZ01 > DASPOZ01. The sequence continues at coordinate 1,763 of DASPOZ010000312.1, read as the reverse complement.
CCAGGCATGGCGCTCCCGTTGTTGCAGATCGAGACCGCCGAGGTGTGGCCCGCCACCGGACAGGTGCGGGAACGGAAGCCTCCCTGGCTGAAGGTACGGGCGCCGGGGGGGCCCAATTACCTGCGGGTGCAGGGCCTCATGCGCGGCCAGGCCCTGCACACCATCTGCGAGGAGGCCCGCTGCCCCAACATCGGCGAATGCTGGGAGCATGGCACGGCCACATTCCTCATCATGGGCGACGTCTGCACCCGCGGCTGCCGCTTCTGCGCCGTGGAGAAGGGCCGCCCGGCGCCGCTGGACCCCGAGGAGCCGGCCCGCCTGGCCACCGCCATCGCCCGGCTCAACCTGCGGCACGCCGTGATCACCTCGGTGAACCGGGACGACCTGGAGGACAAGGGGGCCGGCGCCTTCGCCGCCGTCATCCGCGAAGTGCGGGCCCGCTGCCCCGGGACGAGCATCGAGGTCCTCATCCCAGACCTGCGGGGCGCCCTGGAGGGGCTGGACGAGATACTGGCGGCCGGCCCGGACATCCTGAACCACAACATGGAAACGGTGCGCCGCCTCTACCGCCGCGTGCGCCCCGGTGCGGACTACGAGCACTCGCTGGCGCTCCTGCGGAGGGCGCGGGGCCGGAACGGACTGGTGACCAAGGCAGGGCTCATGGTGGGCGTGGGGGAGATGCACGGCGAGCTTGTGGAGGTCATGGCCGACCTGCGCGCCGTGGACTGCGAGGTGCTGACCATCGGGCAGTACCTGCGGCCCAGTGAGTGGCACCTGCCCATCACCAGCTACTACACCCCCGCGGAGTTCGCTGCGCTGAAGCGCATCGGCCTGGAGCTGGGCTTCCGCCATGTGGAATCCGGCCCGCTGGTGCGCAGCTCCTATCACGCGGCGGCCCAGGTGCCTGCCGCGCCCCGGCCCGCCCCCGCCGCGCCCGCGCCCTGATCTTTGCCCACCCTCCGGAAGCTCTCCTCTCGCGGCAGTGAAGGAGGCCGGATGCCGTCCGCCGAAGTGATCCGGGAGGCCCTCCGCAAGGTCCCCGAACCCGAGCTGGGCGGGGACATCGTGTCCCGCAACCTGGTGCGCGACATACAGGTGGAGGGGGGACACGCGGTCGTGACCATCGCCCTCACCACCCCCGCCTGCCCGTTCCAGCTCCGCCTCGAATCGGAGATCCAGGATGCCGTCCGGGCCATGGAGGGGGTCCAATCCGTGGCGGTGCGCTTCGAGGTACGCATGGCGCGGCCGGCCAGCCCCGGGCCGGTTCCCGGCGTCATCCATTGCGTGGGGATCACCGGCGCGCGCGCCGGCGTGGGCCGCTCCGCCGTGGCGGCCCATCTGGCGGTGGCCCTAGCGGAGGCGGGGGCGCGCCGCGCCGCGGCCTTCGATGCGGACCCGACGGGAACGGGCCTCGCCGTGGTGCGGGGGCCCGGTGGGTACGGGGAGGCCGGCGGCCTGATCGTACCGGCCGAGGTGGAGGGCGCTCACTTCGTGGGGGCGGACGCCTTCACGAGGGGCGATCGTGCCCTGCCGCTGCTCGATCGGCTCCGGCGCGTGGCCTGGGGGGCGGTGGACTACCTGCTGCTGGATCTCCCCGTGGGGCAGGCCGGCGCCGATGTGGTGCGCGGGGCCGGCGTTCCGTGGACGGGGATCGTCATCGTCTGCACGCCCCAGGAGAGCGCGGCGCAGCGCGGCCTGGCCGCCGTGGAGGGATGGCGGGCGGCGGGGATGACGGTGCTGGGCATCATCGAGAACATGAGCTT
>DASPOZ010000311.1:0-3207 GCA_035625755.1 Candidatus Sulfotelmatobacter sp. | reverse complement strand
ATGTGGGCGCGCTCCGCCGCGCCGTCGACGCCGCCGGCTACGAGGCCCTGGCCCCGGAGGCGGGGGAAGGCCCGCCGGACCGGGAGCGGGAGGCACGCCGGCGGGAGATCCGCGCCCTGCGCCGGAAATTCGCGCTGGGGGCCCTGCTCACGCTGCCCGTCCTGTTGGGCACGCTCCCCCACATGCTGCCGCCCGCGGCCGCGTGGCTGCACCGCGTCTTCCCCGCGGTGCGGACCCTCCTGCACGGCCTGGGGGATCCGTGGATCCTGCTGGCCTGCACCACGCCGGTGCAGTGGTGGGTGGGCTGGCAGTTCCACCGCGGCCTCTGGGTTTCGCTGCGCCACCGCACGGCGGACATGAACACGCTGGTCTCTGCGGGCACCGGCGCCGCCTACCTCTACAGCCTCGCCGTCACCGTTGCCCCGCGGCTCCTGACGCCGGCGGGTGTGGCCCCGCAGACGTACTACGAGACGGCCGCCGTCCTCATCACCCTCATCATCCTGGGCCGCTGGCTGGAGGCGCGGGCCCGGGGCCGCACCTCGGAGGCCATCAAGAAGCTGATGGGGCTCCAGGCCAAGACGGCCCGGGTGCTGCGGGACGGGCGCGAGGTGGACGTCCCGGTGGAGGACGTACAGGTGGGCGACCGGGTGCGCGTCCGCCCCGGGGAGAAGGTGCCCGTGGACGGAATGATCATCGAGGGTCGTTCCGCCCTGGACGAATCCATGCTCACCGGCGAGAGCCTCCCGGTGGAGAAGGGCCCCGGCGACCCGGTGATCGGCGCCACGCTGAACAAGGCCGGGAGCTTCACCTTCGAGGCACGCAAGGTGGGGCGTGAGACGGCCCTGGCGCAGATCATCCGCTTGGTGGAGGAGGCCCAGGGGTCCAAGGCGCCCATCCAACGCCTGGCGGACCGGATCGCGGGCGTCTTCGTTCCCATCGTGATGGCCATCGCCCTCGTCACCTTCGCCCTCTGGCTTCTCTGGGGGCCGCGCCCGGCCTTCCTCTACGCCCTGTCCAGCTTCGTGGCCGTGCTGGTCATCGCGTGCCCCTGCGCGCTGGGGCTGGCCACGCCCACGGCCATCATGGTGGGCACCGGGCGCGGGGCGGAGCAGGGGATCCTGATCAAGGGGGCCGAGAGCCTGGAGGTGGCCCACACCGTCACCGCCGTCGTCTTCGACAAGACCGGAACCCTCACGGTGGGCCGCCCCTCGGTGACGGATGTGGTGCCTTCCGCCGCAGGCGGGGCCACGGAAGACGACGTGCTGCGGCTGGCCGCCTCGGCCGAGCGGGGGTCCGAACACCCGTTGGGGGCGGCCATGGTGGCCGAGGCCGAGCGCCGGCGCCTCATCCTGAGCGACCCGCAGGACTTCAAGGCCGTGCCCGGGTACGGGCTCCGCGCCCGCGTGGACGGGCGCGAGGTCCTGCTGGGCAACCCGGGCCTGATGTCGGAGGCGGGCGTGGACCTGGGCGGGCTGGCCGCGGCCGGCGAGGCCCTGGCCGCCCGCGGCCGCACCCCCATCTACCTGGCGGCCGACGGGCGGGCGCTGGGCCTCATCGCCGTGGCGGACACGCTGAAGCCCGGCGCGCGAGCGGCGGTGGCTGCGCTGCGCCGGTCCGGGCTCCAGGTGGTCATGCTGACCGGGGACAACCGGCGCACGGCCGAGGCCATCGCGGCCGAGGCCGGGATCGATGCGGTGCGGGCCGAGGTGCTCCCCGAACACAAGGCCCTGGAGGTGCGGCGCCTCCAGGAGCAGGGCCACGTGGTGGCCATGGTGGGGGACGGCATCAACGATGCGCCGGCCCTGGCCCAGGCCGACGTGGGGGTGGCCATCGGCACCGGCACGGATGTGGCCATGGCCGCGGCCGACATCACGCTGCTAGGCGGCGACCTGGCGGCCGTGTCGGCCGCCATCCAGCTCTCCAAGCGGACCATCCGCACGATCCGCCAGAACCTCGTGTGGGCCTTCGCCTACAACGTGATCCTCGTCCCCATGGCCGCCGGCATCCTCTATCCCCTGTTCGGCGTGTGGATCGAGCGGATGCCCATCTACGCCGGGGCCGCCATGGCCCTCTCCTCCGTCAGCGTGGTCACCAACTCCCTCCGCCTCCGCCGCTTCCGCGCCGCTCCCCCAACACCTTGACCGCTGTCGCCCGCTGGGTTCACCCGCCGCCGGCGGCGTGCGGGGAGGCTCCCGTGCATCGACTTCCGGGGGAAATCTGGATGGACTGTTCTGGTGTCGCCGGGACGCTCAAAAGGTGGGAGGTCCCCCCAGACCGCAGCGGAGAGAGCGGTCGGCCTTTTTCAGCAGCCTGTTAGACCGGGGCAGGAAATGGCCCGTCGGGTGCGCATTCGGGAGGCAAAGAAACGGCTGCCACCGGTGCGGCATTGGGCGAAGAATGCCCCGGTCCATTCCGACGGGGGGGCGGGACCGGATGAGAGAGGCCGAGGGTCTTCAGCTTGCGGTAGAAGGTGCGCTCGGGGATGCCCAGCAGGCGCGCGGCGGCGCGGCGGTTTCCCCCGGTCTCGGCCAGGGCGCGCCGCATCGCGTTGGCGATCAGGTCCGTCAGGGTGCCCGCGGCCGGCGGCGGCACGGCGCCCCGCACGAGGGGCGGCAGGTGCTCCGGCCGGATCGTGTCGCCCTCGGCCAGGGCCACGGCGCGCTCGATGGCGTTCTCCAGCTCGCGCACATTCCCGGGCCAGGCGTAATCCAGGAGGTCCTGGAGGGCCTCGGGGGCGATGGCGCGTACGGCGCGGCGTTGCCGGGCATTGGCCCGTTCCAGGAAGTGCTGGGCCAGCAGCGGGATGTCTTCGCGCCGGGCGGCCAGGGGCGGCAGCTCGATGGGGATGACGTTCAACCGATAGTAGAGGTCCTCGCGGAAGCGGCCGGCGCGCACGGCCGCCGGCAGGTCCGCGTGGGTGGCGGCGATCACCCGCACGTCCACGCGCTCGGCCCGCGTGCTGCCCACGGGGCGCACCTCCCGGGTTTCCAGGGCCCGCAGGAGCTTCACCTGGAGGCTCGGCGGGGCATCGCCGATCTCGTCGAGGAACAGGGTGCCCCCATCGGCGGCCTGCAAGAGGCCCGTCTTCTCCTGTGCCGCGCCCGTGAAGGCCCCGCGCACGTGGCCGAACAGCTCGCTCTCCAGCAGGCCCTCGGGGATGCTGGCGCAGTTGACGGCCACGAAGGGCCCACCCCGGCGGGCGCTGCG
>DASPOZ010000310.1:0-11514 GCA_035625755.1 Candidatus Sulfotelmatobacter sp. | reverse complement strand
GTCAGCGTGCGCACGTACTGGGCGTCCATGAAGGGGAACCCCGTCACCCCGTACCCGAGGAACGGCCGGCGGGTCCATGCCGTCAGTCCGTATCGCCAGCTTTCGATCCGCGCACTTGTCGAGGAATCGAGGCGAGTCTTCCCGATGCGAACCTGGTCGGGTTCGGGCGGGGCGCTGTAGGTGTAGGCGAACCGTTCCTGGACCGCCTTGGGGAATACTAGGGGCGCCGCGACCACCGCAATGACGATGGGCAAGGCGATCAAGAGCTTCCGGTCGGTGAGGGTCAGGAGGGTCAACACCATGGGGATCGCCGCCAGCCAGGACGCGCGCGACAGGGTGAAGAGGAGGGGCAGGGAGATCAGGGCCATCATCCCCAGCCAGCCAAAGAAGGCGGGGGCCGTGCGGCTCTGGACCCACAAGGCCAGGACGAGCGCCAGCATGAAGACCAGATAGCCCCCGAAGGTGTTGGGCTCCCCCTCCTTGCCTTCGAAGGGGGCCGAGATGCGCTGGCCGGTGGGGATCTGTAGGATGCCGATGAGGGACGCGATGGCGCAGGTGGCGAAGCCCGTGAAGAGGTACCGGCGGAGCTGCCGCTCGTCCCGCAGAGTGTTCACCATCACGAAATAGAGGACGAAGTACTCGATGTACTTGAGGGTGTAGAAGAAGCCCTGCTTCGCGCCCACGTCGCCCTGGAGGACACCCAGGGACGTCGCCAGCATGTTGGCGACGGCGTACGCGGCGATGGGCAGGTTGAGGGGCGTGCGAACCAGCAGGCCGAGTTCCTTGCGGAACGCGGTGCGCGCGAACCAGCTCAGGCCGACGACCACCAGGAGGAAGTCCTCGAACCGGAAGACGGCCTGCGTCCCCTTACGGGCCAGCTTGCCCACCTCCACGCCGCCGCCGCCGCCGATGAATGCCTCCGGTGAGAACAGCATGGAAAGGATGATGAGGTGGATGGCGATCTCGGTGTTCAGGAAGGTGACGAGGAAGACGATGACGGCGGCCACGGCCAGGAGGGCCGTGCGGGGCTCCGCCACGGCGATCAGCGCGGCCCCGGCGGCCGCCGCGAGGGCCAGGGGCACCAGCGGGACGGCGGTCCGGGAGGCGGCCTGGGGCACGGCAGGCTACCGCGCCACGGCCTGGAAACCTGCAGTCGTGCCCTGGAGCCGCCGGGCCGCGGCGTCCACATCGTGGGGGGTGGCGAAGGCCTCCAGGAGGACGCGGAACTGCGGTCGGCCGGCCGGGTCGGTCTCGCTGAGGAGCGTTGGGGTGTAGCCCAGGCCTCGCGCCGCGGACACGACGGCTGCGGCGCGCTCGTACGGGCGCAGCGGCGCGGATTCCAGGGCATACGGAAGATGGTACATCTTCGCCGCAATTCGCCGGTTCTCCGGAAGGCGCGCCCGCGCGGACTCGGCGGCCGGCGGGGTGGGGAACGGGCCCACGAAGACCCGCGCCCAGCGGCCCTTGCCGGGGATATCGGCGGGGACGGAGAAGGCGGGTAGGCCGAGGCGGCGGAGCGCCTCCACCTCGGCCTGGGCCTTGGCCGGCTCCCGGAACGCCGCCACCTGCAGGCCAAAACTTCCCGGGGGCGGCCCGGCGGGGGGCCTCGGTTCTCTCTCGCCGGAGGTCGCCGCCGCGGGAGCGTTCACCCCCCGCGTTGGGGCGGCCACGGGCGTGGGTTGCGGCCCGGCCGGACCAGGCGCGTTCAGTGCCTCCGCCGAAGGCGTGGGGGCTGGCAGCAAGGGCTGCAGGGCGGCGATGGCGGCGGGCGCGCCCTGCGTCTCCAGCATGCCCGACCGATCCCTGAGTTGTTCCGTGCCGTACCACGCCGCGGCGCCCGCCGCCAATCCGGCGCCCGTCACTGCCAGCAACAGCTTGGAAGAAAACGGGGACAGGAGGGAGCGGATCCGGCTGGCGCGACCGCGCCCGCGGCCCGTGGCCGCCGGCTGCCCCGGGCCCGTTCCCTTCTCGCCATACCCGTACCGGTAGTACTCCAGCTCCTCGAAGTCGGGGCTGATCTCCGCCTTGAGGCCGGTCAGCACGATCCCCAGGACGCGGCCATGCACGTTCTCCAGGAGCGTCTTGGCGCGACGCAGGGCGGCCCGGGCGATGGTGCCCACCCGGTGCACCAGCACCGTCCCGTCCACCTTGGAGGAGAGGATGGCCGCGTCGGTGACGGGTAGCACGGGCGCGCAGTCGAAGATCACCATGTCGAACTGCTCGCGGAAGGCGGCGATGAGCTCGGTCATGCGCTGCGAGTTCAGGAACTCGGCGGGGTTGGAGGGCGGCGTGCCGCTGGTGATGAGATGCAGCTTGTCGATGTTGGGGGCGCCCACGATCTGGTCCAGGCCCAGGCGGCCCAGCATGAGGTCCGTCACCGTGCGGACCACGGCCGTCCACGGCTGGTTGCCGAGGATCGCCTCGGCCAGCCCCGGCTCCTTGGGGAGCCCGAAGGCGAAGTGGAGGAACGGCTTCCGCAGGTCGGCCTCCACCAGGAGCGTCTTGCGGCCCATCTGGGCCAGTGCGATGGCCAGGTTGACGGCGGTGGTGCTCTTCCCTTCCGTGCGCGAGGCGGAGGTGATGCAGATGGTCTTGACGTGGCGTTCCAGCGCCACGAAGTCCAGGTTCGTCCGGAGGGACCGGTAGGCCTCCGCGATAGGGGACGCCGGGTTCTGCAGCGTGATGAGGAATGGCTGCGCCTCCTGCCGCCCCTCGGGGGCGCCGGGGATGGCGAGGTCCGCCAGCCCGATGTCCGGGATCAGGCCCATCACGGGGACGGCCAGCAGGGTCTCCACGTCTTCGATGGTCCCGATGGAGGTGTCCAGCGATTCCACCGTGAAGGCCAGGACCAGCCCCAGGAGCAGGCCCACGGCCAAGCCGGCCAGCAGCTTGGTGGTCCAGTCGGTGGGGTTGGAGGGACCGGCGGGTTCCGTGGCGGGGAGCTCGATGCTGACCTCCTCGACCTGCTCCTTCTCCCGGATCTGCACCTCCTGGTACTTGGCCTTGAGCTGCGCGAACAGGTCCTCGTTCACCTTGACGTCGCGCTGGACGCGGGCCATCTCCAGCGCCACCTCGGGGATGGCCTTGAGGTCGGTCCGGGTCTGCCGGACCCGCACCTCCAGATCGGCGGCGCGGGCGGTGAGGGCCCGCAGCCGGGCCTCCAGTTCCTGGACCAGGCTGCGCCGCACGTTCTCCATCTGCGTGTCCAGGTCTCGGACCTGGGGATGCCGGGGGGTCAGGGTGAGCAGCAGGTTCTCCCGCTGTACCTGGAGGTCGCCCAGCGTGGTGCTCAGCTTGGTCAGGGGGAGGTCCGTCGGGTCCACGGCGATGCGGACCGCCCCGGCCGGCCGGCCCTCCTGGAGCTGGCGGATGGTGGTGGCCGCCTCGTCCCGGGCCCGGCGGGTTCGCTCCAGGTCCGCCTCCAGGCCCGTCAGCCGGTTCAGCGCGGCGGCGGTTTCGTCGCCCAGGGAGACGACGCCGCGCTGTTCCTTCAGGTCCCGGAGGCGTTCCTCGGAGGCCCGCAGGCGGCCCCCCACCTCCTCGAGCTGCGCCTCGATGAACCGCCTGGCCTCGCGCACCTGGCGGTTGCGGGTGAGGATGTTCTGCTCGCGGTAGGCCTCGGCCACGGCGTTGGCCACCTTGGCGGCCTCGGACCGGTCCCGGGTGGTCACGGTGATCTTGATGATGTTGGTGTTGGCCTCCTGCTCGGCCTGCACCTGGGTTTGGAGGGTCTTGACGATCGCCTGGTACCGGGGGGTGTTGCGGACCTGGTCCGAGGGGACATCCGCCGGGATGCGCCCGAGGCGCTTGGCGGCCCGTTCCAACACCGGGAAGCCCCGGATGACGGCCGCCTGGGTGGCCAAGTTGTCGCCGCTGGAAACCGTAAACATCTCCGTGAGGAGGCTCGCCATGCTGGTGGCGCGCTCAACGCGGACGGCCGCCGTGGCCTGGTAGGTGGGGTCGGGGCGGGTGATCTGGGCGAACAGGTAGGAGAAGGCGCCCAGGATGACCGTCACGGCGACGATGATCCACTTGCGCCGCCGGACGATGCGCCAGTAGTCCCGGAGGTTCAGCTCGTACTGGGCCAGGGGCGTGCCCCCCGCAACCGCATCGGCCGTGCCCGGATCAGGAGCTCACCGGAAGGCGGGGCCCCGGTCGATGGCGCGTTGCTGCAACAGGATGCTCTGCCCGGAACTGACGGTGGCGGTGGTCAGCGTCAGGAACTCCAGGGTCGGGCGGATCTGGGCGAGAAAGGCGTTCCAGTTGCCGATCCCCGTCCGGGGGATCATCACGATATCACCCGGCTGCAGCGCCACATCCTGCCGCCGATCCCCATCCACCAGCAACTTGTGGAAGTTGGCCTCGATGATCTCCGGCTTGTCGAGGCCGCCGCGGATCACGCGCACGCTCTCCGCGAGGCCGGAGTCGGAGACGCCGCCGGCCATGGCCACCGCCTGCGAGAGGTGCATGTTGGGGGAATAGGCGTAGGCTCCGGGGGCCCGCGCCTCCCCGAAGATGAAGACGCGCGCTTGTTCGGCGGGGGTCCCGGCCGCGCCCGTCAGGATCGGGAGGAACACCGTGTCGCCCGCGTCGAGCACCGGATCTTCCCGGGTTTCGCCTTCAGCGATGAGCCGGAACAGGTTGATGGTGTACCGGGATCCGTCGGCGCGCGCGAGCTGCACGTGCTGGAGGTCCGCGTTGGGGGCCGGCCCGCCGGCCTTGGCCAGGACCTCGCTGAGGGTGTTTCGCCCCGTGAGCGTGTAGACGCCGGTCCCGCCCTTCCCCGGCGAGGCGCCGACGGCGCCCAGCAGGGTCACGCGCTTGCTCACGTACTCCTTGACCGCCACCTCCACGCGGGGCTCGCGGAAGTACTGGGCGAGCGCCACCTGCAGGAGGTCCGCCGCCTCCTCCACAGTGGCCCCGTCCACCTTCGCCGTGGCCAGGCCGACGGAGACGGTGCCGTCCGACCGGACCGTCACGGTCTGTCGGTCCTGGCTGAGGCCGCGCATCACGACCACGTCGAGCACGTCGCCCGGGCCGATCCGGTAGAGGGGCACCCCGTTGACGGTGGCGAAGGCATGGTTCTCGGTGACGGCCGGAGGCGGCAGCGCGGCGACGGGCGCCGCCGGAGGCGTGGCGGCCGGAGCCTCGGGCGCAGCGGCAACCGGGGGCGCCGCCGCCGCGGTCACTTCATCGGCCTTGCGCATGGGTCCGCTCGGGTAGGCCGCGCAGGCCGTCAGCAGGAGCGGGAGCGCGAGGGCTCCGCGGCGTGGCATGGCCGGCGCTACTTCCCGATGACCGGCGGCGTGCAGATCGCGGAGATGGGCCGACCGCCCTCCACGCAGACCGTGCACGGGAACGTGCTGCCCGTCGGTGTGGTGGCGATGATGGTGGAACATTCGGCCGCGGCGCTCCCCCCGAGGGCGAGCGTGGCGGCAAACAACAGGGCCACGAACACGGCTCGTTTCATGGGAGCTCCTCCTCGCCGCATCCAGCCCGGAGCCGGCTGGAGTAGAACGGCGTTCAACTGCGTGCGCATCATATGAAGAAAGCCCCGAAACGTCAAGAAAAACCGCATGTTCTAAATATACCATCATCTGTTTGGTATTCAAGGGCACCCCGCAAAGCCGGGGAGAGCGGGGCGAGTCACAGACGTAGTGCCCGCCGCGCCGCGCCCCACAATATATGGGAAGTGTATGTCGCGTGCCCCAACCTTCGACGCCAGACGCCCTGGGGAGATTCACGCGGCCCCCCGAGGGCGTCGCCCGAGGGCAGAACGATGTCTCGGAGGTAGGCCGCCCGCTCCGCCCACGACGGCAACGACAGGAGGGCGAAGAGGAACTTGCCGTCCTCGGTCAGCCGATGCTCGAGGACCAGGCGACCGAGGAGCCTGAGCGCCGGCCGGGGCCACGCGGGGGCCAGGGGAGCCGAGGTCGCCTCTGGGATGGGGAGCCCGAACCCGTCGCGCAGGTAGTGGAAGGCCAGGAACACGGCCAGCGCCGCCCCGGCCTCCTGCGCCGCCCGCGCCACTGTCCCCCATCCCGGGCTGGCATCCAGGCGGAGGCCCAGGGCCAGCAGGTCCGCGAGGCGCAGTGCCCCATCCATGCCGTGGTGGAGCAGGAGGTGCTGGGAAAGGTAAATGAAGTGGTCCACGGGGTCCGGCACGAGCACCGCCACGCCGGCCACGCGCCCCGGCCTGGCCCGGGACCAGAAGGCTTCGAGATCGAAATGCCACGCGCCCCGACGCGACGGGAGCCGCGTGACATTGAGCAGTTCCGTGTGCAAATCGATGTCCAGCCCGGCGGCCGCGTTTACGAAATCCTCCGGCCCGTTGGGTAGGTCATCATACCCGAGACCCAGAAGCACGGCCCGCGCGCGGGGCCGATCGCCCGGGCGGACCAGGAGATCCACATCGGACATGGGGCGGAGGGCGGGGGCGGGATAGGCCGCCTCGGCGAGGACGGCCCCCTTGAGCGCGAGGACTGGGATTCGTTCTTTCGTGAGGATCGTGAGGGCGCGGGCCAGCTCGTGCTCCCGCAGGGCGGCGTGGGCGGCGGCGGCCACGTGGGCGGCCCGGAGGCGGGCTTGCACGGCCTTTGGGCAGGCGAGACCTTCGGGGTGCGAGGCGATCGCGGCGTGGAGGAGTGGGCCTACACCCCCGCGGATGCCGGCCGCGGCGACCTGAGCCCACCCGCTCTCGTCGAGGGGCGGCGCGTGCAGCGGCTCGCCGGGGCACAACGCCGCGCGCACGAGCCGGCGCAGGGCTCGGGCCTCCGCCGCCGCCGTCATGCGCTGAGTCCAGCCGCGCAGCCGCCGGCCGAAGTGCCCGCGCGAGGCCCGCAGCCGCGCGCGCAGGCGCGTGGCCCGGCCGTCCAGGCAGATGCTCCGCTGGCCCCGCATGACGGCGACCACGCGCCCGCGGATCGCGCCCGCCGGCACCGGTGGATCCGGGATGGCGGAGCGATCCCCCGCCACCAGGAAGCAGAGGCCGGCGGCCCCACGCCGGACGGCGAGGATCCGGTGAACCCGAAGGCCATCGGGGGCGCGGAACTGGACGATATCCCCCGGCCGCAGCGCCTCCAGATCTGCCGGAGCCAGCACGATCTCGTCCCCATCCTGGATCCAGGGGGCCATGCTGAAGCCGCGCACGGGCCGCCGCAGCAGGTGGCCCCGGCCCAGGACGGCCTCGGCGGCCGCCGCGGCCAGCTCCGCCTGGTCCGGGGTCGGCGCCGGGGAGTTCACTCGTGGATGCACGCCAGCACCCCGGCGTCCCGCCGGAAGTGGAGCGTGAACGATGGGACCTCGCGGCAGAGTGCCTCAAGAGTGGCCAGGCCGGCCTCCATCCCCGCCCGATCCCAGAAGGGCCAGAGGCAGCGCCCGAAGAGGCGGCGCGCGGCATCGCCGACGGCCAGGGAAACCGCCCGGTGCTCCACCGCCTGGGCCAAGACGAAAACCTTGCGGAGCGGCACGCCGCCGTAGGCCACCTCTTCCACCTCGCCGTGCCAGGGCGTGCCGTAGAGGCGCCAGCCGCCGGCCTCCCGTCGGACGATGCAGCGCTCGTCGTTGAGCACGGTCACGCCGTCCTCTCTCCCGAGGAGCTTCACGACGGTGCTCTTGCCCGCGCCCGAGGGGCCGGTGAAGAGGTACCCCGCGCCGTCCACCACCAGGCCGGCGCCGTGGAACAGGATGCCGTCCCGGTGGGCCAGGAGGCTGGTGGTCAGCAACGTATCCAGCGGCCAGGCCAGGGCGGGGGTGAGGCGGCCCGGAACGGGGAGGTCCGGGTGCACGGTGATGTTGCCGGCCGCCCACGTGGGCTCCATCACGGCCAGACGCGCCAGCCGCCCCGAGCCGGCCGGGCTCTCGATGGCGATGGCGAACCCCCGGGAGTGGGCGCGGGCGGTCCAGAAGCTCCCGGGATCGAAGAGGAGGCGACCCAAGCCCGACGTCAGAGGTGGGGTGGACACCGTGGACATGCGAACCGCCGGCGCCAGGTGCGGGCGGCGAAACGCCTTGGGGCCGCTCCAGGCCGGGAGGGTCCCCTCCAGGGCAAAACCCAGGTCGGCGATCCCCACGGAGGATCTTCCCGAGGTGGGCAAAACGGGGGGCATCAGTTTCAAGACGGCACCGCCCTAGCGCTGGGGGCCGCGCCTATGAGGGGGAATTAATGGCCTTGCAGTTGTTCCCGGCCGCGTTGCACGGCTTGGACTTACCGCTCGGGTTGGTCGTAGCGGTGTTCGTCTTGCATACCTGCAAGGCCACCTCGTGGCTCACGAGGTCCACCCGGCTCACGGCAGGAGGAGTGTACGGGCGCTTCTTCATCGGTCCCTCCTCGGGCAAGATCCCCAGCCAGCAGTTGAACGGTTGCTAGCGGCCCATACCCCCCAGGGCGCCCCTCACGAGGGGCTGGTGGTGGTGCGACAGGGGTTCGCCGTCTGGGTGCACGTCCGGTTCCCGCCGTTGGGCTGGGTTTTCCGGGTGTTGGTCTTGCAGACCGCCAGAGCGACCTCGTGGGTCACGAGGTCCACGCGGGTCACGGTGGGAGGGGTGTAGGCGCGCTTCTTCATGCTGCGACCTCCGCGGCGAGCCTCACGCCCGCCAAGGGGAAGAAGGCCTCGGGGCTCCGCGGGCCCGACGCGGTTCCTGCGGGCAACTGCAGCGGTGGGGGGCCGGAGGACCCGGACCGGGTGCGGGGGGTCTCGCGGGCGGCCAGGGCGCCATAGGCGGCGGCCCGTTCGTGGGTCACGTCGCACAGGAAATCCACCGGCGTCTCCAGATCGGCGGATTCCAGCGTGGACCAACCGGGGCAGCCATCACAGGATGTGGCCAGGCCGCACGAGTAGCAGCGGGTGGTCCTGGGGGAGCGGCGGCCGATGACGGTGGGGAAGTATTCCTCGAAGCCCTCGCGGAAGCTTCCGCGGCGCAGGTTGAAGCCGTGGGTATGCACCATCATGCAGGTCATCAGGTTGCCGTAGGGGTCGATATGGAAGGTGTTGACCCCCGCCCCGCACTTGAAGACGGAGTCCGACTCGAAGGGCTCGGCCTTGTGCAGGTACTGCCGCTGGTCCTCCGCCACCTCTTCCAGCGCCAGCTCCAAGGCCACCACGGAGTCCGGGGAGACGCGTTCGCCGGCGGGCCGCTTGGACCCGTTGATGCGGGGATTGATGAGGGGGTCGTAGCGGAACTTGCACCCCAGGCCTTCGATGAGCGCCTTGAGGTCCCAGAACTCGTGGAGGTTCTGGTTCGTGATGACCGTCTTCAGGTCCAGGTTGACGCCCCGCAGGCGGAGGAGCTCGATGCCCCGCAGGCACCGTTCGAAACCGCCCCGCCACCCGGTGACGCGCTCGTACGTCTCGCGGGTGGCGCCGTAGAGCGTGACCTCGATGCGGGTGGGCGGGAGGCCGGCCAGGGCGTCGGCGACCTCGGGGGTGATCAAGGTCCCGTTGGTGAAGAGGATCACCAGGAGCCCGCGCTCCTTCATGAACGAGTAGATGTCCAGGAAGTCGGGGCGGAGCATCACCTCGCCTCCGGTGAGCAGCATCCAGAGGCAGCCGGCCTCCGCCACCTCGTCCACGATGCGCCGGACCTCGGGAAGCGTGAGTTCCTCGCGCCGCGCCGCGGCGTCCCCCGGCGCGAGGTTCACCCAGCAGTGGGGGCAACAGAGGTTGCACCGGTAGGTGAGCTCCATGCTGCCCTGGAGCGGGATGCGGCGGCCACCGGCCTTCGCCTCGATCCGCTCCACGAGGGCCCCGAAGCTGGTGGAGGGGACGACGCAGCCGATGCTCATGGCTGGCTCCCACCCGCCGGCAGCGCGGCCGGCCGGACGGCCCGGATGGCCTGAAGCTGCTTCAGGAACTCCAGGAGGTCCCGCGCCAACGCCTCCATGCCGACCTCGAACTCATCGGCGATGCGATCGCGGATGTCCCCGAGGGTGCGGGACCCGTCCAGCAGCTCCCAGACCCGGGTGCCCACCTCGTTCACGCTGTAGACGCTCTCCAGGTCCCCCATGTTCTGGCGGATGGGGACCAGGATCGTCTCCCCGGCGATCTGGCGGGAAACGAAGGTGGGGTCGCGCTCCAGGCGGTCGGCCCAGGCCATCGGGGTCCTGTCCCCGCCGGCCGGCATCTCCGGACGCCCCGGCTCCGTCGGGGAGGAGCCCGGGGGAACGGGCGGAGGGGCCTGCACCGGTGCTACTCCTCGGCGGTGTACGAGTCGACGATGAACAGCAGGCTGTTCTGGGAGAGGTCCACCACGCGTGGCCCGGCCAGCCGGTCTGCGGACGGCCCGGCCAGGATCTCCACCACCGGGCGCAGGGGGAAGGCCGGGTTGGTGGCCCGGACGCGGCCGATCTCTTTGGAGTTCAGCCGCACCAGGCTGCCCACCGGGAAGGTGGAGAGCCCCCGGATCAGGCCCTTCAGGACCCAGTCGGGGAAGGTGCGCCGTTCCAGGCTGATGATCTCTTTCACCGCGTCCAGTGGGCTCATGCGGCGCCGGTAGGGGCGGGGATGGGTGAGCGCCTCATAGACATCGGCAATGCCGACCACTTTGGCGAGCTCGTGGATGTCGTCCCCGCGGAGGGCCTTGGGGTAGCCGCTGCCGTCCTCCCGCTCGTGCTCCTGCAAGACCACGGTGGCCAGCCACGAGTACTCGGGACCGGCCGCGCGGATGATCCGCGCCCCCACCTCCGGATGCTGGAGGAGGAGTTGTTGTTCCTCCGCGGAGAGCCCTTGCGGTTTGTCCAGCAGGTTCCCTGGGAGTCCGACCAGGCCCACGTCGTGCACCAGGCCTGCCAGCCCGGCCGCCTCCAGCTTCTCCCGTGGGAAGCCGACGCACATCCCGATCTTGATGGCGAAGATGGCGACGTTGGTCATGTGCCGGGCGAGGTCCGGCCCGGTCTCGCGCGGGTCCAGGGCGTGGGCCATGAGGGATTCGTCCGCCTGGAGGCTGGCCACGAAGGCGGCCGCGGTGTGGGCCAGTGCGGGCAGGTCCAGCGTGCCGCCGCTGCCGACGGCCGCCAGGCCCTGCGCCAGTTGGGCCCGCGCGTTGTCCACCAGTTCGCGGGCCGGGCCGGCGGCCGGCGGCAGGGCGGAGGCCAAGGCACCTCCCGCCGGCGATGCAGGCGGCGCGCCGATGGGCGGGATCACCCCGGCGGGTGCGTCGGCCCCGGGCACCTTGCTCCGGATCAGATCAGCGAGGCGGACGATGGCTGGGCCCTCCGTGCCCTCAACGTGCTGGTGATGCTGGGCGACCCGCCGGCCGATGGCCACATGCGCGGCCGTGGCCCTGGCGGCATGGCCCTCCAGCAGGGATTGGTGATAGAGCTTTTCGATACTCCGCGGGGTGCCACGCGTCCCCTACCGGATGAAACCCATTGCCTCCTCGTTGAGGATCCCCCGCTGGGCGCCGGCCTTCCTGAGCCGGGAGCCGATGCACTGGAGCGACTCGCCCGGACCCAGGGCCCCCAGGCACCGGCGGAGGGCGATCCGCTGGTCGAGTGTGTTGCACCGTCAAAAGCCA
>DASPOZ010000309.1:0-3114 GCA_035625755.1 Candidatus Sulfotelmatobacter sp. | reverse complement strand
CGGGCAGGATGACCATCTTCCCCGTGCCGGCCAGGGTGCCGTGGTTCAGCATGCGGGCCAGGTTCGTCAGGATCCCCGGGCTCTCCCCCGCATACCAGCTCAGGATCTCCTTCACGCGCTTCTGCATGGCCGTCCCCTCCTCGGCCCCGGTGGGGCCGTCACTGCCGTTCCTGATGGAATCGCTCCGCCAGGGCCACGTCCTCGGGGCTCCCGAAGATCACCGGGACGCGCTGGTGGGGCGAGGTGGGCCGGATGTCCAGGATCCGTTCCTGGCCCGTGCTGGCCCGGCCGCCGGCCTGTTCCACGACGAGGCTGACGGGGGCCACCTCGTAGAGCAGGCGCAGCTTGCCGCCGGTCCCCCTGGGCTGCGAGGCGTCCTCCGGGTAGAGGAAGAGCCCTCCCTCCAGCAGGGTGCGGTGCAGGTCGGCCACCAGGGAGCCGACGTAGCGGAGGGAGTAGGGGCGCCCGCTGGGCTTGTCGGCGGCGCGCAGGTGCTCCACCAGGCGCCGCGTGTGCGGGTGCCAGCGGTGGAAGTTCCCCTCGTTGATGCTGTAGGTCTTCCCCTTCGCCGGGATGCGGATCCACTCGTGGGACAGGAGGTACTCGCCGATGCTCGTATCTAGGGTGAACCCGTGCACGCCGTCGCCCGCGGTGTACACGAACACCGTGCTGGGACCGTACATCACGTATCCGGCCGCCACCTGCTCGGTCCCCGGCCCGAGGACGTCGGCCATCACGTGATCCGGGCCGCCGTCCCTCCGGCGCCGGATCGAGAAGATGGTTCCCACCACCCCGTTGACGTCGATGTTGGACGAACCGTCCAGCGGGTCGAAGCATACCACATACCGCGCCTCCGAGCATGCCTCGGGGAGGTGTAGCGGCTCGTCCATCTCCTCCGACACCATGGTGCACACCAGGCGGGTCTTGCGCAGGGCATCCACCACGATCTCGTTGGCCAGGATGTCGAGTTTCTGCACATGCTCCCCCTGCACATTCACCGTGCCGGCCCTCCCGAGGGTCCCCGCCAAGGCGGCCCTCCGCAGTTCCCGGGCGATCACCTTGGAGGCCAGGCCGATGTGGGTGAGGAGGCGGGAAAACCCCCCGCGGGCCTCGGGGTGCGCCTGCTGTGCGAAGAGGATGTGCTGGGGGAGCGTGCGCCCGGGGATCATCTACGAAACCTTCCTTGAAGCGCAGTGGCCTTGCCGGCCCGCGCCACGACGACGAGGGCCGCTGCGGCCCCCGTCCTTTTATTTATTTATATACTGCCGGCGGAAAATTGGGAAGCCCCCCGCAGCTCTCGCCTGTCCTCCGGGTGTGGCGTGGGCGGGGCGGGCCGCCGCCGGCCGGTCACGTGAGGCACTCCAGGAGCTGTGCCAGCCCCGTCTTGCGGCCGCCGGCCGCCGCCGTGCGGCGCACCAGGATCGCGTCCGCCCCGAGGCTGCGCCCGGCGCGCAGCACGGCAAAGGTCCCCTGGAGCAGGAACAGGAAAAAGTAGGTCCACGGCCATTCGTAGGGGGCGCGGTAGAGGCCGAGCCAGAGGTTGAGGGCCATGAGCGCCCCCAGGGTACCGCCGAGCCGGGCCCAGAGGCCGAGCAGGAGCGAGACGGCGATGACCACCTCCACCGCATAGACCTGGGGGGCGAAGAAGTAGAAGTGCGGCTGGACGACCTCCTTGATGAAGGCGCTCTGGGGGCCGAAGGCCGCGTACTTGGCCATCTCGCCCACCCAGTGGTGCAGGCCGCCCGAGACGCCGTCCGGATGGTCGGTGTAGGTGGGCGGGAGCTTCCAGAGCGACTGCAGCC
Organism: Candidatus Sulfotelmatobacter sp.; assembly: GCA_035625755.1. Taxonomy (GTDB): domain Bacteria; phylum Methylomirabilota; class Methylomirabilia; order Methylomirabilales; family DASPOZ01; genus DASPOZ01. The sequence continues at coordinate 1,312 of DASPOZ010000309.1, read as the reverse complement.
ACCAGAGGGCGCCGATGAAGACCCGTGTGATCCACATCCAGATGTGCCTTCCGGCGCGTTGCTCGGGGGAGCGGCGGAGGTTGAAGGCGGCGATGCCGATACTCCCCAGCAGGAGAAGCCACAGGATGAAGATGGGCCACCACGGCCGGAGCAGGACCCTGAACGCATCGGCGAACGGATTCATGGCGACCTCCTTGGGACGGCGAGACGGCCCCGCCCGCCTCCCTTTCCCGGCGACCAAGGCCGGGACTCCTCCGCCGCTGTCTGGGCCCCGAGGCCCGGCGGAGGGATTATTTCTTGACCGGTCGTTCAAGAAATGGTATACACCTCGCAGCCGCACGAGGACGGCATGCCACGCCACAAGGAATTCGACACGGACGCCGCGCTCGACAGGGCCATGGAGACCTTCTGGGCCAAGGGCTACGAGGCCACCTCCGTCCAGGACCTGGTCGAGCGCATGGGCATCCACCGGGGGAGCCTGTACGGCACCTTCGGGGACAAGCACCGCCTCTTCCTTGCAGCCCTCAAGCGTTACGACCGGTCCGTCGCACGCTGCCTGCTGGACATTCTCGAACGGCAGGGGTCTGGCAAGCAAGCCATTCGGGATTTTTTCCGGGCGAAGATCGGCTATGCCCTGGCGGCCGACCGGCCGGCGGGATGCCTCGTGACGAATTCAGCGGTGGAGTGCGCTGCGCACGACCGGCAGGCTGCCGCCCGGGTGGCCGCCAGCCTCGCGCGCATGGAGCGCGCCTTTTACAAGGCCCTGCTGCGGGCCCGGCAGGGTCGGGAGATCGCCCCGGGCCGGAACCTGCGGGCGCTGGCCAGTTACCTTACCATGTGCGCCCAGGGGCTCACCGTGGTAGGCAAGGTGCGGCCGCGGCGGGCGGCGCTGCGGCAGATCGTGACCGTGGCCCTCGCCGCGCTCGACTGATCTGTCCGACAAGCTGTCGTTGTCCGTCATCCTGAGAACCGAGACATAACTCTTGAGGAGATTCCATATGACACTTCAAGAAAAGCTTGATACGTACCAGACCGAGGCGCGCGCGAAGCGGCCCGCCGAGTGGCAGGCGATCATGGACCGGGGCACCGAGGCGCTGCGCCGCTCGGGCATCGCCGAGCGCAGCCTGAAGGCGGGGGACCGGGCGCCGGACTTCGCCCTGCCCACCGCGACCGGGCAGACCGTGCGATCGGCGGACCTCCTGGCCCGGGGACACCTGGTGGTCACCTTCTACCGCGGCGGCTGGTGACCCTACTGCAACGTGGAGCTGGCAGCTCTACAGGACGCCCTGCCCGAGATCGCCGCCGCGGGGCC
>DASPOZ010000308.1:0-2155 GCA_035625755.1 Candidatus Sulfotelmatobacter sp. | reverse complement strand
CCTACCCCAGCAGCCTCGTGCCCCAGGGGTGGCAGGCGCTGCTCGGGGTGAATCCTATGGCCGGGGTGGTGGAGGGCTTTCGCTGGTCCCTTCTTGGGGCGCGGCCGCCGTCGCCAGTCCTGCTTGGGGTCTCCGTGCTCGCCACCCTCCTCTTGCTCCTCGCCGGCCTTTGGTACTTCCGGCGGATGGAGCGGACCTTTGCGGACATTCTCTGACCTATGAGCGAGATCGCAATCCGGGTGGAACAGTTGGGAAAGCGCTATCGGATCGGGTCCGGGCCGCGGTACCACACCCTGCGCGAGCGCCTTACCGAAACGGTCACCGCACCCCTGCGGCGGCTCCGGCGGGCTCCGGAGGGGTCCTCATCCCGCGGGGAAGTCTCCACCATGTGGGCACTCCGGGACATCTCCTTCGAGGTCGGGCGCGGCGAGGTGTTGGGGATCGTCGGCCGGAATGGCGCCGGGAAAAGTACCCTGCTCAAGGTCCTCTCCCGGATCACGGAACCCACGGAAGGCGCCGCCCTGATCCGGGGGCGGGTCGGATCCCTTCTGGAGGTCGGCACCGGTTTCCATCCCGAGCTGACCGGCCGGGAGAACATCTACCTGAACGGCGCGATCCTGGGGATGCGGAAGGCCGACACCGCCCACAAGTTCGATGAGATCGTCGCCTTCGCCGAGGTGGAAAAGTTCATCGACACCCCGGTGAAGCACTACTCCAGCGGCATGTACCTGCGGCTGGCCTTCGCCGTAGCGGCCCATCTGGAGCCCGAGATCCTGCTGGTGGACGAGGTCCTCGCCGTCGGGGACACCGGGTTCCAGCGGAAGTGCTTGGGCAAGATGGGCGACACCGTCAAGGGGGGGCGGACAGTGTTGTTCGTGAGCCATCAGTTGAACCAAGTCCGGCGGCTCTGCACCCGCTGCCTCTGGCTGGACGGCGGGCGGGCCCGCCGGGACGGCCCCACCGTGGACGTCCTCAACGCCTACGAGGCGGCCATGTCCGAGCTGGCCGCGCAGCGCGATAGCTCCGGCCAGGGCGGGGGGGAGGCCACCCGGTTCCTCCGCTGGGAGGTGGAGGCGCCGACGCGGGAACGGCCCAACGTCCTGGCGAGCGCGGGCCCCTGCACCGTGAAGTTCGTTGTCCACGTGGCCCGGCCTGTGGACGACGGCCAGCACGGCGTGGCCCTGTGGAACAGCGAAGGCCAGGTCATTTGGGCCACGGCCGTGGATCGGCTGCGGCTTCCGGCCGGCGACCACGAGTTGATTCACGGCCTCCCCGGGCTGCCGCTCCGCCCCGGGGTCTATCGCTGGCAGGTGAGCCTGTACGCGGACAGGGAATTGCTGGATAACTGGTACGCCGTCCCGGACTTCATCATCGCCACCGAAACGCACGGGCACCCGCGGGACGAATGGGCCGGCATCCTCAACCTGCCCGCCGAGTTCCGCGTGCGTCCGGCGGGATAAGCCCATGGCACGCTCCACGGTGTTCGACCGGTACGGTACGATCACGGAGACCCGCAAGGCCTACCTCGGCGCACTCCTCCGGGAACTGAGGCCTGCCCTGGAGCTGCGCACGGCGCTCGACGCGGGGTGCGGCGTCGGTGTCTTTTCGGCGTACCTCCAGACGCAGGGGATCGCGGCGACCGGGGTGGATGCCCGCCCCGAGAACATCGCGGAGGCCCGGGCCCGCTACCCCCAAATGGTGTTCCAGGTGGCCGACGTGGAGGATCCCGCGGTCCTCCAGACCGGCCCTCGCGACCTCGTGCTCTCTTTCGGGCTCCTCTACCACCTGGAGAACCCCTTCCGCGCCGTCCGCCACCTGGCCGCCTTGACCGGCAAGGTCATGGTGATCGAGTCCATGGTATTCCCCAGCCGCTTCCCGCGCGCGGCCCTGGTGGATGAGGTCCATGAGGTCGATCAGGGGCTCCGGCACGTTGCGCTGGTACCCTCGGAGAGCTGCCTGGTGGCCATGCTTTACCGGGCGGGATTCAGCGCCGTCCACCGGCCGGCACGCCTCCCGGACCACGACGACTTCCACCCCTCTCTCTCCCAACGCCAGCGGCGGACCATCCTGGTTGCGGCCCGGTCGCGGGTGGCCCGCGGCTCGCTGCACCTCGTGCCTGACCGGCGGCCCTGCGACCCCTGGGTCCGACGCTGGG
>DASPOZ010000307.1:0-4639 GCA_035625755.1 Candidatus Sulfotelmatobacter sp. | reverse complement strand
CGCGCCGCCAGCCGCCCATCCTTGAAGACGTGGGTGGGCCGGAAGCTGCGGTCGTCCTCCAGCAGCACCAGGTCCGCGCGGAGGCCGGGGGCCACCGCGCCCCGGTCCCACAGCCGGAAGCGCTGGGCCGCGTTCCACGTCGCCATGGCCAGCGCCCAGGTGGCCGGCAGCCCGCCCGCCACGGCCTCGGCCAGGACGGCATCCAGGTGGCCGCGGCCCACCAGGTCTGTCGGCTCCAGGTCGTCCGTCACCAGCAGGCAGCGGTGCCGGGTGGCCGCGGTCACGGCCGGCAGCAGCGCCTTCAGGTTTTTCGCCTGCGACCCCTCCCGGAGCATCAGGAACATGCCGGCGGCCAGTTTCTCCTCCGCCTCGGGCAGTTCCGTGGCCTCGTGGTCCGAATCGATCCCCCGGGCGACGTACCGCTGCAGCGTCTCCCCCCGCAAGCCGGGCGCGTGGCCATCCACCGGCTTGCCGGCCGCCTGGGCCGCCGCGATCTTGGCCAGCACGCCCGCCTCGCCGGCGAGCACGGCGGGGTAGTTCATCACCTCGCCCAGGGCGATCACGCGGGGATCCGCCAGGAGGGCGGCCACTTCGGCGGCGTCCAGCCGGGCGCCGGCCGTCTCCAGCGCCGTGGCCGGCACACACGAGGGGGCCGTGAAGAAGGCATCGAAGGGCAGGCCGGCGCTGGCCGCCAGCATGTAGCGGACCCCCGGCACCCCCAGGACGTTGGCGACCTCGTGCGGGTCGGACACCACGGCGGTGGTGCCGTGGGGGAGGGCGGCGGCGGCGAGCCCCTCGGGGGTGAGCATGGTGCTCTCGATGTGCACGTGCCCGTCGATGAAGCCGGGGACCAGCGGCCTGCCGCCGGCCTCCAGGGTCTCGGCCCCGGCGGCCAGGCCCGCCCCCACCGCCAGGATCCGCCCGCCGCCCACCGCCACGTCCCCGGGCCGCCAGGCGTCCGTGAAGACGTCCAGCACCCGCGCGTTCCGGATGACCAGGTCCGCCCGGCCATCGCCGCGAACCGCCGCGTCGCCGCGTCGCCGCGTCGCCGCGTCGCTCACACCGCCCCCTCGAGAGTGTAGATGGCCGCCAGGTGGCGGTAGCGTTCGGCGTAGTCGATGCCGTAGCCCACGATGAAGCCGCGATCCAGCACGAAGCCCACGTAGTCCGCCTCCACCGCGACGCGGCGGCGTTCCCGCTTGTCCACCAGGGCGCAGAGGCGGAGGCTGCGCGGGTGTCTGTGCGCCAGATGATCCAGCAGCACGCGGGCCGTGAGGCCGCTGTCCAGGATGTCCTCCACCACCACCACGTCCTGCTCGGCCAGGTCGAGCTCCACGTCCTTGGTGATGGCCACGCGGCCGGCCGACTCCGCGCGCTCGCCGTAACTGGCCACGCGGACGAAGTCCACCCGCAGGGGCATGTCCAGGGCGCGGATGAGGTCCGCCAGGAACACGAAGGCCCCCTTGAGGATCCCCACCAGCACCGGCTCGGCCCCCCCGACGTCGGCCCGGATGGCCGCCGCCAGGCTTGCCACGCGCCGCCGGATCTCCTCCTCGGAATACAGGGGGACGAGCCGGCCGGCGGCGCGCGCCGATAGCGCCCCCCGATCCGCGTCACTCATGGCGGACCCTCGCCGCCCCGATTATAGCCTCCCGCTGCGGCCCGGTGCATCCCGCTACGCGGCCCGGGGAAGCTCGGCCTGCTTGGCGTGGGCCCGGCAGGTGTGCGGGGCGTCCCCCTCCTCCGGCATCTTGAAGAGGTGGAAGAAGAACGGCTCCCCGCGCGCGGTGCACACCCCCAGGGACCCGCCGCAGGCCGGGCAGGGCTTGGCCCCGTCCCAGGCGGGCGGCGGCATCGTGAGCCGCGCCGATTTCTTGCAATACGGGCAGTCGCGCACGATGATGCTCATGTTCCGCCTCCTTCCCCGATGTTCCCGGTTCCCCGTTCCCGGTTCCCGGTCCGATTCGGGTTCCCTGGTTTCCGGCGAGTCCTCCTCAACCGGGAACAGGAAACCGGCAACCGGGAACGCTTGGTGGTGTTCAGCAGACGGGAAATCGCCCCGCGATCAGCTCCTCGAAGAACGGCTGGTCCGGGGCCAGCGAGCGCTCCACCAGCTCCCGGATGGCCGGCGCCACCTCCCCCACCTCGAGCCCCTCCCGCAGGTGCACCTGCACGGCGGCCCAGGGCCGGTCCACCGGCCGGCCGATCTGGCTCACCAGCCACACCGTCACCTGCCGGATCTCCGGCAGCTCGCTCTGCAGGCCGGCGGCGATGCGGTGGGCCAGCACGTTGTAGATCTTGCCCACGTGGCTCACGGGGTTCTTGCCGGCCGCCGCCTCATTACTCGTGGGCCGGTTCAGGGGGATGAGCCCGTTCACCCGGTTGCCGCGGCCCACCTGGCCCGAGTCGGCGTCCTCGGCGGAGGTCCCCAGCAGGCTCAGGTACGTGCCGAAGATCCCCCGCCCCTCCCGATCCAGGAGATTGAAGCTGATGGTAACTTGGTCCAGGCCCCCCGTCTCGGCGCAGGCGCCGGTCAGATCCTCCAGGACCTCGGCCTTCCGCCTGAAATAAGCCGTCTCGGAGCCGATGAACGCACAAAGGAGCGGCATGGCCACCGTGAGGTGAACCCGGCGCTCCTGGCGGAAGGCCATCACCTTCACGTCCTCGCCGGTATCCGGGAACCGTCGCTTGTAGTCGGGGTCGTTCAGGTACCGTTCCACCTTCAGGACGAGGCGCTCGGTGGGGGTGAGGGGGGCGTAGCCGACGGCCGCCGAGGTGTCGTTGGCCTCGGGCACCCGCCCGGCGCGGGCGAAGATGTCGGCCAGTTCGTCGGACCCGGGGGCCAGCACCACCTCGTAGGTCACGTGGCGCTCCGGGTCCACGAACCGCAGGTTCTCCTTCAGCCAGCCCTTGGCCGCCGCCACGGCGATCTCGGCCACCGGGATGGCCACATCGCCCGCGGCCGTGGTGGCCCGGTCGCCGATGAAGAGGCGCATGGGCCGGAGCATGCGGCCGCCGCCGAAGCGGCGCTCCACCCGCCCGGCCACCAGCAGTCCCTTGTCGATGTTGTTGTGCAGGATCCGCCCGCAGCGGGCGCGGTAGGCATGGTTCAGGTCCACGGAGACCCGTTCCATCACGGCGTCGCAGATGGAATCGGGATGGCCGAGTCCCTTGCGCTCCACGACCTCGACCAGGTGCTCGTCGGCCGTGGGCCCCCGCAACTGCTCGATGACGATGGGGAAGGCACCCATGGCGCACCACTCCGCCTGTGAGGTGGGCAATCGGGATGCCAAGCCGGAAGGTGGGGAGGCTCGGGGGGTGGATACGCTAACTGCTCAAGACGAAAGGTTTGGCGGGGCAGCGCCAGGGCGGAAGCGAGGGGGAGGACGGGGCCGGCCGGGGCAGCGCTGCCCCACGGCGCGGGAACCGATGCCTCCATCCCCGCGCCGGACCTGCGCAACTCCGTGGGGCAGACCCGCCCCGCAGGAACGCACGAGGACGGGCCGGGAACTTCCCCCGAGGGCTCCCCCGTGCCGGCCTAACAGGATGCTAAAGAACTTGCTTTTCCGCAGGCTGCTCAAAAAGGCCCAGGTGCAAGGCGGCGCGCGAGGCGAGGCGCGAGGCGTACTTGGTCCGTACGTCGCAGCGCCGCGCGAGCGCGCCAACGCCGCAGATGGGCCTTCTTCAGCAGCCTGCCAGGGGTCAGGACGCCCGTCTGGTGCGGCCCGTGGTCCGGTCCAGCGGGTGCACGGTCTCCACCAGGCGCTCGTCGAACGGATAGGGGGTGTAGATATCCGGGTCGCCCGTGGTGACCACTAGGTTGTTCTCCAGCCGGAAGCCGCCGATCCCCGCCTGGCCCGCGTAGGGTTCCAGGTTGAAGGTCATGCCGGCGCGGAGCGGCACCGGGCAGTCCTTGGATGCGGCGCTGAAGTAGGGCGGCTCCCACGGGTGGACGCCGGAGGCGTGGCCCAGGCTGTCCAGCACGTAGGGGTCCGCGGCCTTGAACACGTCGGCGTTAGTGTTGCCCTGGCGGGAGGCGGCGCAGGACGCGAACAGGGCATCGTAACATTTCTGGTGCAGGACCTTCTGCTCCGGCGTGGGCCGCATGTCCCCGCAGATCCAGGTGCGGGTGAAGTCGCCCCAGTATCCGTTGAAGCAGGCCCCGATGTCGATGATCACCGGGTCGCCGTTACGGATCACGCGGTCCGAGGTGAAGCGCCGGTACGGCGCCGTGTAGGGCCCGGAGGCCACGATGTTGGCGCACTGGGTCCACTCGCTCCCCAGCGCCGTCATGGCCTGCCAGGCCACGGCCAGCACCTCGCACTCGCGCACCCCCGGGCGCAGGAAGCGCAGGGCGGCGTCCATGGCGGCCTCGGTCATCATGGTGGCGGCCTTGAGGCACTCCACCTCGTCCGCCGTCTTGAGGATCTTGGCCTCCATCAGGATCTCCCACCCGTCCACGAAATCCACCCCGGGGAAGGCCTGGGCCAAGGCCTTGGTGAGCGTGGGCGTCCAGATGTCCACGCCGATCCTGCCGCCCTTCCGCACGCCCAGATCGCCCCGGATCTTGTCCGCCCAGGCCAACACGCCCGCGATCTCGCGGAAGTTGGAGCGGGGGCGGATCTGGTCCGCCCGGAGC
>DASPOZ010000306.1:0-17286 GCA_035625755.1 Candidatus Sulfotelmatobacter sp. | reverse complement strand
GCCGCCGGCGACCTTGTAGGCCCGGTTGTCGAACTTCGCCCCCGCGTGCAGCTTGGTCATGACCAGCTCGAGCACCGGGAGCCCGGTCTGCGGGTGCGTCTCCACCGGGATGCCGCGCCCGTCGTCCGCCACGGTGACGCTGCCATCCGAGTGCACGGTGACGTCGATGCGCGTGCAGGCGCCCGCCAGGGCCTCGTCCACGCTGTTGTCCACCACCTCCCAGACGAGGTGGTGGAGGCCCTCGGGCCCGGTGCCCCCGATGTACATGGCGGGGCGCTTGCGGACCGGCTCCAGCCCCTCCAGGAGCTGGAACTTGTCCGCCCCGTATTCCGCGGCGCCGTTGGTTGCGACGCCCGCCTCGGGCCCTTCGTCGGGCCGTTCTACGTCCTTGGCCATACGCCCCCTTGTCGGCCTTGGCGCCCCTCGGTGGCGCCCGCGGCCTGCCTCACGTTCGTCGCGCGCCCGCCGCGTCGCGGCGGCAGGCGCCCGCATAAACAAAACCCCCCAGCGCCCACCCGGCCCGGCGCCGCCGCGCGACGGGCCCGAAGGGGATGGAGGGCCCCCACTCCTGCGTCCGCCTTCCCGCGATCGGTCGTCCCCTGTGCGGTCGTCCTCTCATGGGCGGTCAGGCGTGTCGCCGCGCGCGCCGGGCCCGTCCCGATCAGATGCGCATCGGCATGATCACGCAGCCGTAGCTCTCGTCCCCCGCCGGGCGGAACAGCGTCGGGCTCAGCGCGTCGCCCAGGCCGGCGGCCACGCGCTCCGACTCGATCACCCCCAGGAAGTCGAGGACGTACCGCGCGTTCAGCCCGATGGTCATGTCCGCCCCGTCGTACGTGGCATCCAGTTCCTCGCGCGCCTCGCCCAGATCCAGGTTGACGCACGACACGGTGACCTTGCCGTCCTTGAGGTCGAACACCGTGGGCGCCGCGCGGTCGCCCATGATCGCCGAGGTGCGGCGCAGGGCGCCCGCCAGCTCCTCGCGCCTCACCTCAAGCGTCGCGCCCGTGGTCGCCGGCATCACCTGTTCATAGTTGGGGAACTGTCCCTCGATCAACCGCGTCGTGAGGGTGTGGTTCGCGTCCTCCATGACGAGTTGATTGTCGCCCAGCTTGAGGGTGAGTTCGCCCTCGTCGTCGCGCAGGATCTTGAGCGCCTCGCCCACGGCCTTCTTGGGGATCAGCGCCTCCGCGCCGATGGCCTCGGCGTTCCCCTGCCGCGGCACGCGGGCCATCGCCAGCCGATGTCCGTCGGTGGCCACCGCGCGGATGTCCTCAGCGCGGACCTGCAGCAGCACGCCGTTCAGGGTGTACCGCGTCTGGTCCGTGGAGACGGCGATCACGGTCCGCCTCGCCATGTCGCGGAACGTCCGCTTCTCCAGCGTCAGGCGGCGCGTCTCCTTGACCTCCGGCGCCGCCGGGAACTCGTCCTTGGAGATGCCCTTGATGCGGAACCGGCTTCGCTCGGCCCGGATGGACACCATGAAATCGCCGTTGCTCTCGATCTCCACGTCGCCGTCGGGTAATTCGCGGGCGATGTCGTAGAGCTTGCGCGCGGAAACGGCCACGGCGCCGGGCTCGCCCACATCGGCGCCCAGCCGGCTGGTGATGCCAACGTCCAGGTCCGTGCCGAAGAGGGAGATGCGCCCCGGGTCCGCCTCGATGATGACATGCGACAGGACCGGCAGCGTTTTCCTGCTCTCCACCACACCCTGGACCGGCGCGAGACCGCGCAGGAATGTTTCCTTGCCGATGCGGAAGCGCATGGATCCCCCGTTCCGGTTACTATGACTCCCTAGGTTCTGAAGGGAAAGAGGGGAGGAGCCTTAGTACTAGGGTCGCTGAATTGTGCAAACATCAAGATTTTCCTCTAGCTGTACCCCGCTGGAGAACACAGAATATTGTGGGTGCCGCCGCTGGACGCTGGATATGTTGGGCCCATGAAGCAAGGAAGCTCTTTTGTTGACCGCCTCTCCACAGGGGATCAAACCTTTAAAGTTTAACAGCAAAAAGACCTAGTTGTCAATCGAACCGAGGGGAATAGGTCCTTCATAGACCAGGGCTTGTGCGGCGGCCTCGGCAGCGGAAGAAGGGAGTGGCCCGGCAACGTGGCAGACCAGAGAAGATGGTTACACACACCCTTATCCACACCTGTGGAAAATACTAAAAGCGCATTAGAAACAAGTGCTTATACTACAAGTTGACGAGCGAACACCTATGAGGACGATGGCTCGTCAACACGGCTTGACATCCCAGGAGGCTCGCGGTACTATCCATCCCTTCTAAACGGGAGAATCCGAGTGAAGCGAACGTATCAACCGAACAGGAGCAAGCGCAAGGGCTCTCATGGCTTCCGCAAACGCATGAGCACCGCAGATGGGCGGAAGGTGCTCAGCCGCCGCCGGGCGAAGGGGAGACATCGTCTCGCGGTCTGAACGGGGTCCCTCGGCCGGTGGAGGACGGCGGGCCCCGCGGGAGGGGGTCCGGATTCGGCAACATCCCCTGGTGGGGCGGCTCAGGCCAAGGGCGGCGCGCCAGCCCGCGCTGACGCTGTCCATCGGGCGACGCAGCGGCGGTGCGGCCGTGCGATCGCGCGTCAAACGGGTCATCCGGGATGCCTTCCTGCGCGCCGACCTCCAACTGCCGCACGGCCTACGCGTCGAGATCGGGGCCGATGGCGACTTGAGTCGGACCCCCCGCCGGGCGGTCAGGGCGGCCACTGAAACTCTCTTGCGGCTGCTGGTAGAGCAATGGAAGGCCGGCCTGCCATCTCGAGGGCTGCCCGTCGAGGCGCCATCGCACTGATCAGACTGTACCAAGTGGTCCTCTCGCCGCTTCTCCCGCCCGCGTGTCGCTTCCGGCCCACCTGTTCGGCGTATGCCGAGGAAGCCATCGCCCGCCATGGAGCCATCCGAGGGGCGTGCCTCGCGGCGTCCCGCCTCGCCCGCTGCCATCCATGGCACCCAGGCGGTTATGACCCCGTCCCCTGAGGGCCGAACCGGGCACCGCATACTCCACCCCTCGACCTGAAAGGCAACAATGTCCCAGGAACAGCGGACCCTTCTGGCCATCTCCATGATGCTCGGCCTGATCATCGTGTATCAGGCCTTCTTTGCGCCGAAGCGTCCGCCCGAGAAACCCCCGGCCCTTCCGGCGGCGGGCCAGCCTGCCGCCCCCGCCGTCGGCCCTCCCGCCCCCGCCCCAAGCAAACCGGCGGCGGCGCAGGCGGAGCGAGAGATCCCCGTGGAGACCAGGACCTTGGCCGTCACCCTGACGACGCGCGGGGGCGGCGTAAAGAGCTGGCGGCTCAAGGACTACGTCGTGGCCGGCGAGGGCCCGGTGAACATTGTGGCACCCGCCGTGCCGGGCGAGGCCCCACCGCTGGCGGCCTGGGGGTACATGGGTGTGCCAGGGCCCGAGCCGGAGGAGGCCGACCGGACGGGCTTGCGGCTCACAGAGGCGGAAGGGGAAGGCGCGATCGTCTTCTCGCGCAGAGATCCCAACGGCCTGCGGACCGAGAAGCGCCTCCTCTTCCACAGCGAAGGGTACCTGGTCGACGTCGAGTTGCGACTCCGCAACGAGGGCCAGGAGGACATCCCGGTAGAGCCGAAGGCGGTCTGGGGGCCCGGGTTCCTCGAGGGCATCGACAGGAAGAAGGCGGCCCAGTGGGCGCCCACGACCTGGGTGGACGGCGGACGCGTTGAAGACCCCGCGAAGGACATCAAGCCCGGCGCGCCGAGGCTCCATAGAGGCGCCGTGGCCTGGACGGCATTGCAGGACACGTACTTCGCCGCCGCCCTCATCCCCGAGGCGAAGGGCGACGCGGCCTTCACGGCCGTGGCCGACGACGGCCAGCCCTGGGTGGGCCTGCAGGCGCCTTCGGCTCGGCTGCGCCCCGGCCAGGAGGCGGTCTTCCGCTTCAAAGCCTATGGAGGCCCGAAGGACATCGGGCGCCTGGCGGCCGCGGCCCCGCAGCTCGACCGCCTGGTGAACCTGGGCAGGTTTTTCTTCGGGAGCTGGTCCCTCATCGATTATGGCCTGGCCCGCCCGGCCCTCCACCTGATCCGGCTTCTCCACAGCATCACGGGCAACTACGGCCTCGCCATCATCCTGCTCACGGTGCTCGTGAAGGCCATCATGTTCCCGCTCACGCAGAAGTCCCTGAAGTCGATGCAGGCCATGCAGGCCCTGCAGCCGAAGATCCAGGCCATCAAGGAGAAGTACAAGAACAACCCGCAGAAGCGGAACCAGGAGATGGCCGACCTGATGCGGCGGCACAACGTGAGCGGCGCGGCCGGCTGTCTGCCCATGCTGGCCCAGATGCCGGTGTTCATCGGGCTCTATAACGCCCTCTCGAACTCCATCGACCTGTGGCAGGCCCGGTTCCTATGGGTGAAAGACCTCTCGGCCCCCGAGCACGGCCTGTTCGCCTTCGCGGGGATCGACTTCCGCCCCCTCCCGCTCCTCATGGGCGCGACCCAACTCCTCCAGATGAAGATGAGCCCGAGCGCCGCCGACCCCGCGCAGGCAGCGGTGATGACGTACTTCATGCCCATCTTCATGACGTTCATCTTCTACAGCTTCCCATCCGGGCTCGTTCTCTACTGGCTCTGCTTCAACGCGCTCCAGATCGGCCAGCAGTACCTCCTGAACAAGGCTCGGGAACAGAAGGCCGCGGCGCCGGCGGGGTAGGCCGGCGGACGACAGCGCCCCCCCATGCCGCGTCCGGCGCCGCCCGCGGGTGACTGGCAGCAGGGGCTCCGGGAAGGCGCCCTCCGGCTGGGCGTCCCGCTTTCCCCAGAATCGCTGGGGCTCTTCGAGCGGTACATGGCGGAGCTCCTGCGCTGGCAGGCCCGCGCAAACCTCACGGGCTTTCGGACGCCCCGGGCCATCGCCCAGGGCGGCTTCCTCGATTCGCTCGCCTGCTTGCGCGCCCTGCCGCAGGGCCCCCTGCGCATCGTGGACATCGGATCCGGCGCCGGCTTCCCCGGGCTCCCCATCAGGATCGTCCGCCCGGGGGCGGCCCTCACGCTGGTGGAGGCGAACCGGCGCCGGCACTCGTTCCTGGCCCACGCGTGCAGGACCCTCGGTCTGGCGGACGTGCAGTGCCTGCATGGCCGGGCGGAGACGGTGGCCGCCGGCCCGGGCCTGCGGGCCAGCTTCGATGTGGCCTTCGCCCGGGCGGTTCGCCAGCTCCAGGCCGCCGCGGAGCTGGCGGCGGGGTTCCTCCGGCCCGGAGGGATCTTCGTGAGCCAGCAGCCGGCGGAGGCGGCCGAGCGGCCGCCGCGGCTCGAGGGCTACGGCGCCTGCGCGACGATTGCCATTCCGTCGGGAGAAACCTCGTCACGGGCACTCCTGGTCTACCCGCGGACGCCGTGACGGCGTTTCACGTGAAACGGGGGGCGCTGGCCGGGCCGGGCCGGGTATGATATCGTCCCGCGGGGAAAAGGGGAGGCGGCCTTGGGTCGCGCCATCGCCATCGCGAACCAGAAAGGGGGGGTCGGAAAGACCACCACCGCCGTGAACCTGGCCGCGTGCCTCGCCGCGGCGGAACGGCAGACCCTGCTCGTGGACCTGGATCCCCAGGGGAACGCCACCAGCGGTCTGGGGGTAGAACGGCTGAGCCTCGCGCGCCACGTCGGGGATATTCTCTTCGACGGGGCAAAGGCGACCGAGGTGATGGTGCCCACGGCCATCCCCTTCCTGCAGCTCGTTCCGTCCAAGAAGGAACTGGTGGGCGCCGAGCTAGACCTGGCGGACCTGCCGGGCCGGGAACGGCGCCTCCAGGAGGGCCTGGGCGACTGCCGGGACGCCTTCGACTTCGTGCTCATCGACTGCCCTCCCTCCTTGGGGCTGCTCACGGTGAACGCCCTGGTGGCGGCAGAAACCGTCCTGGTCCCGCTGCAATGCGAGTACTTCGCCCTGGAGGGGCTCGCCCAGATCCTGGAAGCACTCCAACTGTGCCGCCAGCGGCTCAACCCGAGCCTCCTGCTGGAGGGCGTGCTGCTGACCATGTTCGACGGGCGGGTGAAGCTTTCGGAGCAGGTGGCCAGGGACGTCCGCGAGCACCTGCCCGGGCGCGTCTTCCAGACGATGGTGCCACGCAACGTCCGGCTCAGCGAGGCCCCCAGCTTCGGGAAGCCGGTGATCCTGTACGACATTCGCTGCCCCGGGGCAGAGGCCTATCTTCGCCTGGCGCGGGAGGTCATCGATGGCGGAACGAAGGGCGCTTGGTAGGGGGCTGGGCACGCTCCTGGCGGGGCCGGAGATCCCCGGGGTGCGCGAGGTCCCCGTCGACGCCATCGCCGCGAACCCGCGGCAGCCCCGCAAGCGCTTCGACCAGGAAGGCATCGACTCCCTGACGGCCTCCATCCGCGAACAAGGGGTGATCTCCCCGCTGATCCTCCGCCGCGGGCGGGATGGGTACGAGCTCGTGGCGGGGGAGCGACGGCTGCGCGCCGCCCGGCTGGCGGGACTCAAGACGGTCCCCGCCATCGTGCGGGAGGTGGCGGACGCCCAGGCGCTGGAACTGGCCCTGGTGGAGAACCTCCAGCGCGAGGACCTGAACGCCGTGGAGGCGGCCGAGGCATACCGCCGCCTCGTCGAAGACTTCGGCCAGAGCCAGGACGGGGTGGCGCGGCGCGTGGGGAAGGATCGCTCCACGGTGAGCAACGCCCTCCGCCTCCTCCGCCTCCCGCGGAAGATTCTGGACGACATCGTGGCCGGGGCGCTGGCCGAAGGACACGCCAGGGCGCTCCTCGCGCTCGATCGCGAGGCCGATCAGATCCGGGCCCGCGACCTGATCGTAAAAGGTGGGCTCTCGGTCCGCGGGGCCGAAGCCCTGGTGCGGCGCCTGAAAGGGCCAGGGGCCGCGGCGAGGCGGCGCCCGCGTCGGGACCACAACCTGGCGGCCCTCGAGGATCGCCTGCGGGGAGCGCTCGGGACCAAGGTGCGAATCGCGCGCCGCGGGAAGGGCGGGACGGTGGAGATCGAGTTCTATTCGGAGGAGGACCTGGACCGCCTCCTCGAACTGTTGGGGGCCGGACGGTAGGGAAGGGGGGCACCTCGACCGTGTGGGTTCGAGTGCAGGCGGCCCTCTGGCTCCCATTCAACGGGCCGCGATGGGTCCGCAAGTGCGCCATCGGGGCGGCCACCAGCCTCGCGTTTGAGGCACTCTTTGCCGCCCTCGGCTACCTCCTGGGCGGGGAAGTGGGGATGGGGATCTCCCCGCTGGCGGTGGCCGTGAACTTTCCCCTGCTCGGGTTTGCCCTGGGGGTCTTCCGGGGGGGCCTGACCGGTGCACCCCCCGAGTTGCCGGAGTGGGAGCGCTGGCCGGACCTTGTCAAGACGGGCGTCTTTTTGGGGCTCGTTCTCCTGGGGTATGGCTTGGTGCCCCTGCTGATGCTCCTGCTCGGCCTCAACCTCCTCGTCAGGGGGGGACTGCTGCTCTCCATGGCCCTGGCCCTCATCATCCTCGGCCTCGCGCTAGCGCTCTCCATCCTCTTTTTCTTCCCCATGGGCGTGGCCCGGTACCTCACCGAGGCGAGGATCGAGGCCGCGTTCCGCCCCGCCTCGCTCTGGGCCGGGATCGACCGTATCCTGGGGGAATACGTGGGGGTCTATGCGCTGGCCGTCGCCTCGCACGTCGTCGCCGGCGTGGTGGCGTCCATCCCGTTCGCCGGGCCACTGGCCACGCCGTTCCTGGCCTTCTACCTCATCGTGGTACAGGCCCGCCTCTTCGGGGAGACCTGCGGCCGGGCCCTCCGCACGCCGGCCCAGAGCCAGGACGCGCCCGCTCCGCCCGGCCAGCCCGCCTGAAGCCTAGCAGCGCCGCCTAGCGAAGCCGCTAAACGCATATAAAGCTTTAGAATTAATAACTTACTAGACAACTCCGGAGGTTCGTGGCACGGACTTTCGGGTGTGGGGCTTTGCCCGGAAGGCTGGAACGGCCGAGAGGCGGTGCGGAGCGGCCGGCCGTCCTCTTTGGGGAGACCGCCGGCCCGCGCATTGTGGGCCGTGCGGCAGGGGGCCGGTGTTTGTCAGGCCGCGGGGCCGGCGGCCCGCACGTCCGCCGAGACGTCGCTGAACTGGGCGAAGTTCTTGGCGAAGAGGGCCGCGAGCTCCTTCGCCCGCGCGTCGAACGCGGCGGGGTCCTTCCAGCTCTTTCGAGGCGTCAGGAGGGCGCCAGAGACGCCCGGGCAGGACGCGGGGACCTGGAACCCGAAGACAGGGTCCTTTTGCATCGGCACGCCGGCCAGTTGCCCGGAGAGGGCCGCACGGATGATGGCGCGCGTCACGGGCAGATCGATCCGCCGGCCCACGCCGTAGGAGCCGCCGGTCCATCCCGTGTTCACGAGCCAGCACGCGGAGCCATGCTTGGCGATCTTCTCGGCCAACAGCGTGGCGTAGGACGTGGGGTGGAGGACCAGGAAGGGGGCGCCGAAACAGGTGCTGAAGGTGGCCTGCGGGTCGGCCCCCAGGCCCCGCTCGGTGCCGGCCACCTTGGAGGTGTAGCCCGACAGGAAGTGGTACTGCGTCTGCGCCGGCTCCAGGCGGGCGATGGGCGGCAGGACGCCGAACACGTCGCAGGTGAGGAAGACCACGTTCGCGGCGTGCCCCCCCACGCCGGGGACCACGGCGTTCTCGATGAAGGTCACCGGATAGGCGGCCCGGGTGTTCTCCGTGAGCGAGCCGTCATCGTAGTCCAGGCGGCGGGTCTCCGGGTCCACCACCACGTTCTCCAGCATGGCCCCGAACCGGATGGCGTTCCAGATGTGCGGCTCGTACTCCTGGCGCAGGTTGATGCACTTGGCGTAACACCCGCCCTCGAAGTTGAAGATGCCGTCGTCGTCCCAGCCGTGCTCGTCGTCCCCGATCAGGCCGCGCGCCGGGTCCGCCGACAGGGTGGTCTTCCCCGTGCCCGAGAGGCCGAAGAAGAGGGCCACATCTTCTCCGGACCCCACGTTGGCCGAGCAGTGCATGGGCATCACGCGGGCCAGGGGCAGGAGGAAGTTGAGCACGCTGAAGACGGACTTCTTCATCTCGCCGGCGTAGCTGGTGCCGCCGATGAGGACCAGGCGCTTGGCCAGGTGCACGATGACGAAGGTCTCGGAGCGGGTCCCATCCACCTCCGGGTCCGCGTGGAAGCTGGGCAGGTCGATGATGGTGAGCTGCGGGGGGTCGGCGTGGGGCCGGTTGTCCTCCGGCCGGATGAAGAGCTGGCGGCAGAACAGATTGTGCCAGGCCAACTCCGTGACGATCCGCACCGGGAAGCGGTGCTTGGGGGACGCCCCGGCGAAGCAGTCCAGCACGTAGACCTCGCTGCTCTGCATGTAGGCCCGCATGCGGGCGTAGAGGGCGTCGAAGCGGGCGGGATCGATGGGCTGGTTCACCGGCCCCCACCACACCTTGTCCTGGCTGGAGGGTTCGCGGACGATGAACTTGTCCTTGGGGGACCGGCCCGTGAATTGGCCCGTCTTGGCGGTGAGGGCCCCGTTGTCGGCCAGGAAGCCTTCCCCGCGGCGCACGGCGTGTTCGATGAGGACCGCGGCCGTCAGGTTCCAGTGGAGCGCCGCGGCGCTGATCCCCTGGAGTTCGGGGCCGGACTTGGCGGTGGTCGCGCGCGAGGTCGTCATGGGATTGTCTCCGGCGCAGGGCGCGGCAGCGGTGGATCCGACGTTTGGGTGACGCGGCGGCGGGACAACGCAAACGAACGAAAAAAAGGATATCAGCAGGGTCCCACCCAAGTCAAGAGCGGGCGACATTCCGCGTTGACAGCCCCAGGCCCGTTTGCTAGCGTAGGCCCACCGCTGAACCGCGAAGCGATGCGGGAGGGCCCTTGCTGAAACGGGAGAGGGATCGGCCCAACACGGATTTTGGGGACGTGAAGGCCTTCCTCGGGGAAGGCACGGAGTTCAAAGGGATCCTCAGCTTCGAGGGCACCGTCCGCATCGACGGGGCGCTCGAGGGGGAGATCCTCGGTGAGGACCTCCTCATCGTCGGAGAGCCGGCGGTGGTGAAGGCCGAAATCGACGTGGGGACCGCCGTGGTGAGCGGGCACGTCACCGGGAATATCCGGGCGCGCCACCGCGTGGAGTTGCTGGCGCCCAGCAGCGTGACGGGCACCATCCGCACCCCCTCGCTGGTGGTGGCCGCCGGGGCCACGTTCAACGGGAACTGCGAGATGGCCCCGCGCGAGGACGCGAAGGTCGTCCGGCTCGAGAAGAAGAAGGAAGGGGAGCCCCAGGCCGCCGAGAGCGCCTGAGAGCGCCCCACCCCCCACGATCCGCCCTCCCCGCCCGCCCGCTCCTCCGCGGGTTGCCGAATAACCCGCCCGTGCGCAGCCTGCTCAAGCAAGGTCCAATGTAAGGCGGCGCGCGCTGCGCGGGCACCCACCGAAGGTGGGCCCGAGGCGTACATGAATCTCGCGGGGTCCCATCCCATCGCGTCCCTCGCCTCCGTTCGGGGCGCGCCGGGTCCCTCCCCTGCGGGCCGCACCTCGCACCCCACCCGCTGCCGCCGGGGCGGCGGGGAGGGACGTGCGGGCGCCCCAACGCCTCACCCGCTGCCGTTCCCTCGGCAGCCTGCCGGATCGCCGGGCATGTCTGATGCGCGCATACCTCGATTATAGCGCCACCACCCCCCTGGCCCCGGAGGCCCTGGCCGCCATGCGGCCCTACCTGGAGGGCCGCTTCGGCAACGCCTCCAGCCTCCATGCCTGGGGGCGCGAGGCCCGCGCCGGCCTGGAGGGAGCACGGGCCGACCTGGCCCGCGCCGTGGGCGCGCGGGACCCACAGGGCCTGGTCTTCCTCAGCGGCGGCACCGAGGCGGACAACCTGGCCGTGAAGGGCGCCGCCCGCCACGGGACGGCGCGGGGCCGGCACGTGGTGGTCTCGGCCATCGAGCACCACGCCGTCCTCGAAGCCGCCGCCGTCCTGGAGGCCGAGGGCTTCAGCGTCACCCGGGTCCCGCCGGGCGGCGACGGCCGCGTGGATCCGGACGCATTCGAGGCCGCTCTGCGCCCCGGCACCGTCCTCGCGGCGGTGATGCTGGTGAACAACGAGACCGGGGCCATCCAGCCGCTGGCGGAGATCGCCGCCCGCTGCCGGGCCCGCGGGGTGCTCGTGCACGCCGACTGCGTCCAGGCCCTGGGCAAGATCCCCGTGGACGTGGAGGCCCTGGGGGTGGACCTGGCGGCCTTCTCCGCCCACAAGGTTTACGGCCCCAAGGGGATCGGCGCGCTCTACGCGCGCCCGGGCACGCCGATGACGGCCCTGGTGCACGGGGGCTTCCAGGAGCGTTCGCGGCGCGCCGGGACGGAGGACGTGGCGGGGGCCGTGGGCTTCGCGCGAGCCGCCCGGCTGGCGGTGGACGCCCTGCCCCAGGACGGCCCCCGCCTGGCCGGCCTGCGGGATCGGCTGGAGGCCGGCCTCCTGGCGGCCGCGCCCGGCGTGCGCGTGAACGCCGCCGGCGCCCCCCGCGCGCCCCACATCGCCAACCTGGCCTTCGACGGCGCGGCGGCCGAATCACTCCTGATCGCGCTGGACCTGGAGGGGGTCGCCGCCTCGGCCGGGGCGGCCTGCAGCTCGGGGTCGCTGGAGCCGTCCCACGTCCTGCTGGCCATGGGCCTCGCGCCGGAACGGTGCGCCTCCTCGCTACGATTCTCCCTGGGCCGGGGGACGACGGCGGACGAGATCGAGTACACCATCGGTGTCGTCGCCCGCGCGCTGGAACGCCTGCGGGGTGCGGTGCCGGCCGGGGTGGGATGACGGAGGCCCCGCGCCGCCCGCCGCCACGTCGCGCGGCCGGCGGCGCGCGCGGGAGCTGGAGGCGGCACGGGCATGGGCGAGCGAATCGTCGTCGCCATGAGCGGCGGGGTGGACAGCGCGGTGGCCGCGGCCCTCCTCTGCCGGGCCGGGTACGACGTCGTGGGCGTGTTGCTCCGCATCTGGCCCAGCCGGCGCCCCGCCGCCGCCGAACGCTTCGACGCGTGCTGCTCGCCCCGGGCCGTGGAGGACGCGCGGGCCGTGGCCGCCGCTCTCGGCATCCCGTTCTACACGCTGAACTACGAGGCCGAGTTCGACCGCGAGGTGATCCGGCCCTTCTGCGACGACTACGCGGTCGGGCGCACCCCCATCCCCTGCCTGGCGTGCAACGCGCGCCTCAAGTTCGGATCGCTGCTGGATCGCGCCCGGGGGTGGGGGGCGGAGCTGGTGGCCACCGGCCACTACGCCCGCGTGGAACGGGCCCCCGGCACGGGGCGTTCGCTGCTGCGCCGGGGCGTGGATCCCCGCAAGGACCAGAGCTACTTCCTCTACGCCCTCACCCAGGACCAGCTGGCGCGCGCCCGCTTCCCCGTGGGGGCGCACACCAAGGCGGAGACGCGCCGGATGGCGGCCGCCCTCGGCCTCCCCGTGGCCGAGAAGCCCGAGAGCCAGGAGATCTGCTTCGTGCCGGGGGACTACCGGGAGGTCGTGCGGGAGCGGGTCGGGGCCGCCCTGCGGCCGGGGCCCATCCGCCACCTGGACGGCCGCGTGATGGGGACGCACACCGGCCTGGCCGACTTCACCGTCGGCCAGCGCAGGGGCCTCGGTATCGGGGCCGGCCGGCCCCTCTACGTGGTGGGGCTGGACGCGGCCAGCAACACGGTGGTGGTGGGCTGGGACCAGGACCTGTGGGCCGCCGAGGCGACCGTCGAGCGGTTCAACTACATCCCGTTCGACGAGCCCGCCGGCCCGATCCGCGTGCGGGCCAAGGTCCGCTACGGGCAGGCGGAGGCGCATGCCACCCTGATCCCCCGCGGCGCAGGCCGGGCGACGCTGCGCTTCGATGCCCCCCAGCGAGCCATCGCGCCGGGGCAGGCGGCGGTGTGCTACGATGTGGGCGAGCCGGACCTGGTGATCGGCGGCGGCACCATCGCGGCCGCCGCCGGGGCCGCCTCGTCGGCGCAGGCCGGGCGCGGGAAAGAAGAGGGATGACACCGTGGACGAGCGCGCGACGATCCTCTCGCTGATCCGGCGGCTGGCCAGGCGCGCCCGGTGGGCGCGGGCGGTCTCCCGCGCCTCCGCCGCCCTCCCCTGGGGGCTGGGCGCCGCCGCCCTCCTCCTCCTGGTCCGGGACATCTTGCCGCCCGCCGCACCCTGGGCGGCGGCGGCGGTTGCCGCCGGCCCGTCCCTGGCGGCGTTCGTCGTTGGCCTCGCGGCCCGGTTGCCCCAGCGGGCCGCCGCCCTCCTGGCCGACAACCGCCTGGGCCTCCGCGAGCGGCTGACCACGGCGCTGGACCTGGCCGGCGACGACGCGGACCTGGCCCAGGCCCAGCGGCGCGACGCGGCGCGGGCCGCGGCGGAGGTGCAGCCGGCGGCCGCCGTGCCCCTGGCGCTGCCGCCCCGGGCGCGCTGGGCCATGCCCCTGGGCGCCCTCGCCCTCGCCTTGGCCCTGCTGCCGGCCGTCCCCATCCCCCGTGGCACGCGCCTGCAGCAAGACCCCGCCCGGGGGAAGCAAGACGAGAAGGCCGAGGAGGAGAAGCGGCCCCTCTTGGCCAAGGACCAGCCGGCCCGACCCACCGAGGCCGCCCCGTTCCCCAGGGCGCAAGAGAAGCGCGAGCCCCGCCGCGCGCTGGGGGCCCGGGATCCCAAGGGGGATCTGAGCGCCGTGTTCCGGGACACGCAGGTCGCCTCGCGCCGGCCCGACTTCCACAGCTTCCTGAAGGAGGGCGACGAGCGCCTCAAGCTCCTGGGGAACCCGCAGGCCCTGCCGGACCTGAGCAGCGACTTCACCCAGAGCCGGTACCAGGTGATGATGCGGCAGCTGCAGCAGCAGCTCAAGGGGGCGCAGCTCCGCGGCCTCTCGTGGGAGGACATCCAGCGGCTGCTCCAGGAGCTGGGCGACATGGGGCGCCGCCCCGGCGACCCCAACCTGGCCGACGAGATGAGCGAGGACATGGCCGGCTCCGAGGGGACCCCGGCCGACCGGGCCATGAGCGCGCTGGCCCGGGCCCTGGGCCGCCTGCGGGACCGGCAGGAGCGCGGGCAGGGCGGCAAGGACCTGCGCCCGGCCTCGCCCGGCCGCGGGGGACTGCCGGGGGACGCCGGCGAGGAGGGCCAGGGCGAGGAGATGCCCGGCGAGGGCGGCGAGGACGGCTCCCGGCAGGGCACCCTGCCGGGCAAGGGCCGCTCGCCCCAGACGCGCGGCGCCATGACGCCGCGGCTGCCGGGCGCCAAGCTCGATTCGATGCTGCCGGGCCAGTTGCGGGAGGGCCGGAAGGAGGGCTACGACACCAACCTTTCCGGCCCCGGCGCCCGCAACGCGTCCCAGCTCCCCTACCTGGACGTCTTCTCGCAGTACCGCAAGCAGATGGAGGAGGCCCTGAACAAGGAGCCCATCCCCTTCGACTACCGGGAGCAGGTCCGGGAGTACTTCCAGGCGCTGGAGCGCGGCTGGGGCGCCCCGGGCCCCGCCCCGGGCGGCGACGAGTCCCAGGCGTATCCCTGAGGCACCGATGGCGCGGACGGCCCACCGGCTCTTCGACGAGACGTTCCTGCGGCGGCTGGAGCGGTTGAGCATCGTCTCCCGCCGCGTGGCTTTCGGCCTCGGGAAGGGGGAGCGGCGGAGCCCCCGCAAGGGGAGCGGCGTGGAGTTCCGGGACTACCGCCCCTATGTCGCGGGGGACGACCTCCGCTACGTGGACTGGAACATCTACAGCCGCCTGGACCGCCTGGTGCTCAAGCTCTTCATCGAAGAGGAGGACCTCTGCGTCCACCTGCTGGTGGATACCAGCGCCTCCATGGCCTTCGGGCGTCCCTCCAAGCTGGAGTACGCGCTGAAGACGGCCGGGGCGCTCAGCTACATCGGGCTGGCGAACCTGGAGCGGGTGGGCGTGGGCCTCTTCGGCAGCGGCGTGGCCACCAGCCTGCGCCCCCGGCGCGGCCGTGGCCAGATCCTGCCCCTGCTGGACTTCCTGGCCGCCATCCGGCCCGCCGGCCCGACGGACCTGAGGGCCTCCCTGGAGGAGTATGCCATCAAGGCCACGGCGACCGGGGTGGCCGTGGTGATCAGCGACCTGCTGGACCCCGACGGCTACCAGGCCGGCCTCACCGCCCTGCGCCGCCGCCGGTTCGAGGTCTTCCTGCTGCACCTGGTGGCCGAGGAGGAGCTGCGGCCCGACCTCTCCGGGGACCTCCGGCTGCTGGACGCCGAGGGCGGCCCCGCCCGCGACATGACCGTGGACGGCCCCGCCCTGGCGGCCTACCGCGACCGTCTGCAGGCCTTCTTTGCCGACGTGGAGCGCTTCTGCCTGCAGCAGCGCATCGACTACGTGCGCTGCAGCACCGCCGTGCCCTTCGAGGACCTGATCCTCCGCCACCTGCGGCGGGGCGGTTTCGTGCGATGAGCTTCCTCAACCCGGCCGCGTTCCTGTTCCTGCTGAGCCTGCCGCTCATCCTCCTCTTCCACCTGCTTCGGATCCGCCGGCAGGAGGTGGCCGTCTCCAGCACCCGCTTCTGGTCCGAGGCCCAACGGGACCAGCGGGCCAGCGCCCCCTTCCGCCGCTTCCGCATGAACCTCTTGTTCCTGCTCCAGGTGCTGGCCGTGCTGGCCCTCACGGCGGCGCTGGCCCGCCCGTACCGGACCGTGGAGCTGCACGGCGATGAACGGACGGTCTTGGTGCTGGACACGTCCGCCAGCATGAAGGCCGAGGATGTGCCGGGCGGGCGCTTCGCGGCCGCCCGCGCGGAGGCGCTGCGGCTGCTGGCGGACCTCGGCCCGGGGCAGAGCGCCGCGGTCATCGCCGCGGGGCGCGAGGCGCGGGTCGCGGCCCCCTTCACGGAGGACCGCGGGGCCCTGCGGCGGGCGCTGGAGGGGCTCGAGGCCCAGGACGTGAGCGGGAACCTGCCCGCGGCCCTGCGCCTGGCCCGGGTCCAGGCGGCCGCCGCCGGCCCCGCCGCCGTCCACGTCTTCACCGACGGCGCCTTCGACCTGGGCGGGCCCCCGGACGTGGGACGGGCCCGCCTCACGTGGCACCCGGTGGGCCGGCTGGGGCGCAACGTGGGCGTGACGGCCCTGGAGGTCCGCAAGAGCCACTTCGGCGCCTTCGACTACCAGCTCTTCATGGCCGTGACGAACTTCGCCCCCGACCCCATGGAGTTCACGCTCCGCATCGCCATCGACCAGCAGCAGGTGTGGGCCGAGCGGGTGGCCCTGGGGGCCGGCGTGCGGCGCTCCTTCGTCGTGCCGTTCACCCACCCCGGGGCCGGCGTGCTGCGGGCCCAGGTGGATGTGGCCGACGACCTGGCGACGGACAACGTGGCCTATGCGGTCATCCCCGAGCCGCGCCGCCTCCGGGTCCTGCTGGCCGGGCCGGGCAACGCCTTCCTGGAGAAGGCGCTGGAGGCCGATTCCAGCGTGGAGCTGGTGCGCAAGGGGGTCGAGGCCGTGGGCCAGGAGCCGGCCGACGTGGTGGTGCTGGACGGGCAGGCGCCGCCCCAGCTCCCGCCCGGCCGCTATCTCCTGGTGAACGCGGTTCCCTCCGGCGTGCCCCTGCAGGTGGTGGGGCGGGCGGTGGAGCCCCCCGTGGTGGACTGGGACCGGAGCCACCCCGTGATGCGCCACCTGGATCTGTCGCGGGTGGCCATCCAGGAGGCCCTGCGCGTGCGGCCGGTGGGGCAGGGCCGGGCCCTGGCGGAATCCCCCCTCACGCCCCTCATCTACGCCTTCGAGGAAGCGGGGGTGCGGGGCATCTACGTGGGCTTCGACCTCTTCAAGACGGACTTCCCCCTGCGGGTGGCCTTCCCCCTCTTCGTTTCCAACGCGCTCCGTTGGCTGGCGCCCAGCCGGCTGGAGGACGCCGGGCTGCAGCTGACGCCGGGGCAGGCGATCACGCTGGCGCTCCCGGGCGGGGCCCGCGAGGCGACGGTGCGCGCGCCCGACGGGCGGGCGCGGCGCGTGGCGGCGGACCGGGACGGGCGCATCCACTACGTGGACACCACCCAGGTGGGCGTCTACACGGTGCGGGTGGGGGACTGGGAGGGCCGCTACGCCGTGAACCTGCTGGACGCCGGCGAGTCGTCCACGGCGCCGCGCCCGCTGCCCGCGCAGGCCGGCGGGCCGGCGGAGGCGGCCGCCCCGCGGGCCTTCCCCCGGCAGCAGGAACTGTGGCGCCTCTTCGGCCTGCTGGCCCTGCTCCTGCTCGCCGCCGAGGCCCTCGTGTACCACCGGCAGGCCGCCGGGCGCTGGCCGCTGCCGGCGGCCGCCCTGCGGGCCGCCGTGGTGCTGTTGCTCCTGACGGGGCTGG